>JBBQKM010000017.1:0-18474 GCA_038326915.1 Sphingomonadales bacterium | reverse complement strand
AGCGCGGCGTGCAATCGGTGGTGATCGCCAACGCCTTTTTGGTGCCGTGCACCCGCACCACCGCGGCGTCGCCGCCTGGCCGCTGCCACGTGTCGGCGCCGACCATGTGGTCATATTGTTCCCAGATCCAGCGCTTCGACGCGAGGTCGGGGCAGGCCATCAGCTTGAGCAGATCGGCGCCGATGTCGGTGCTTGCCGGTACATCGGCCAGCGGCGCGCGCTTCGGTGTCGGCACCCAGGGGCGATCATATTTCGGCGCGGCATCGGCAAGCGGCGCCAGCGGAATGTCGCCGACCTTTTCGCCATGGAACATCAGGGTCAGGTTGCCGCCCTCGACGACTTCGCCGATCACCGCGAAATCCAGTTCCCATTTGCGGAAGATGGCTTCGGCAAAATCCTCGCGGCCGGGCTTGAGCACCATCAGCATGCGCTCCTGGCTTTCGCTCAGCATCATCTCGTAGGGCGTCATGCGATCTTCACGCACCGGCACCTTGTCGAGATCGAGGCGCAGGCCGACGCCGCCCTTCGACGCCATCTCGACGCTCGACGACGTCAGCCCGGCGGCGCCCATGTCCTGGATGGCGACGATGGCATCCGACGCCATCAGTTCAAGACAGGCCTCGATCAGCAGTTTTTCGGTGAACGGGTCGCCAACCTGAACGGTCGGGCGCTTGTCTTCGCTCGCGTCGTCGAATTCGGCGCTGGCCATTGTCGCGCCATGGATGCCATCACGCCCGGTTTTCGACCCGACATAGACGACCGGATTGCCGATCCCGGCCGCAGCGCTGTAGAAAATCTTGTCCTGTTTCGCGATCCCGACCGTCATCGCGTTGACGATGATGTTGCCGTTGTAGGCCCTGTGGAAATTCGTCTCGCCGCCGACAGTCGGCACGCCGACGCAATTGCCATAGCCGCCGATGCCGGCGACCACGCCCTTGATCAGATGCTTCATCTTGGGGGCATCGATCTCGCCGAAACGCAGCGCATTCATGTTGGCCACGGGCCGGGCGCCCATGGTGAACACGTCGCGCAAGATGCCGCCGACGCCGGTTGCCGCTCCCTGGTAGGGCTCGATGAAGCTCGGGTGGTTGTGGCTCTCCATCTTGAAGATCGCGGCGTCGCCGTCACCGATATCGATGACGCCGGCATTTTCGCCGGGGCCACAGATCACCCAGGGCGCCTTGGTCGGCAGCTTGGCGAGGTGCAGGCGCGACGATTTGTAGGAACAATGTTCCGACCACATCACCGAAAAAATCCCGAGTTCCAGCAAATTGGGAACCCGCCCCATCGACGCGACGACGCGTTCATACTCATCGGGCGTGAAGCCATGCTCGGCGACGATCTGCGGGGTGATCTCGGTCATGCTGCGGGCGATAGCGAAGCCGCGCGTGCAAGTCGAATCCCGCGAAGGCGCTGCGACAGGAGTCATTTATCTGCAATCATGTTCGTGCTATGTTCCAGTTCTCGCCTTTGGGAGACTCGCTATGGACACGCGTGATATCGCCAACGACGTCGTGGCGTTGGCAAAGGCCGGCAATCTCGATGCCATCGGCGAAAAATACTGGTCCGACGACATCGTCAGTCTCGAGGCGATGGATGGCTCGATGGCGCGGCTGGACGGCCGTGACGCCGTACACGGCAAGGGCGTGTGGTGGAACGGCGCCCACGATGTTCACAGCGTGGAAACGCGCGGCCCCTGGGTCAACGGCGACCAGTTTGCCGTGCATTGGGCGATGGACGTGAGGCAGAAGGAAATCGGGCAGCGGTTGCAGCTGGAAGAGGTCGCGCTTTACACGGTTCGCGACGGCAAGATCGTCGAGGAACGCTTCCTGATGTAGCCGGGGTCGCGCTCTGATCGAATTCAGCGCGTTGCGGTCCATTCCGCCTGCATGGCACTGCCGATGCTGGCTTGTGGCAATGACGGCGTGATCTTCAGCGCGCGTTCCTCGGCGGCGATGCGGGCCTTCGCCACGGCAAAGGCACTGGCCAATGAGGCGCCCGGCGTTGCGAGCGCGCCGGTCAGCGCTTCGCCGAACAGGGTCAATTCGCGGGAGTCGTCGCAGCCGAACGACGTACGATCCGCCGCCGCGGCCGCAATGACGATCGTCGTCGGATTGGCCAGCGTCGGCAGCCAACTGCCGGCATAGCAGGCCGATACGATGACAATCCGGCGCCGGAAGCCCGCAGCAGCCATGGCCTTTGCCAGGTCGTCGGCCGTCAGCGGCGCAAACTCGATGTAGGGCGCGTCCATCGCGATGCTGGCGTCGGGCCCGCCATGCGAGGTCAGGTACACGATCAGCGTGTCGCCCGGCTGCGCGCGCCGCCCGAGAGCCGACACCGCCAGCGCCATGGTGCGCCGCGACGCCAGCAATCCGGATACGACCTGCCCGGGCGTGTTGCTCAGCACCAGCGCCGGGCCGCCGCTCCGCCGGGCCAGTACTGCCGCCGCGCGGCGTGCCTCGCGATCGAAAATGGCCAGATAGCCTTGGCCGCCGATCGCCAGAACGGGCCGTTCCGGCGCTGCCGCATGTGGTGGCAGCGCCGCCACGCGCGCCGTTATCCGCGCCTGCTGGTCGATGAGAGCATCCTCGATTTCCAGCGTCTCGAAGCGCTTGATCATCGCCGCTTCGGCGCGGTCGGCGGCGCTGGTCGGCCGGGGTGGCGGCGTCGCGCCGGGCAGCGTCAGCAGCACGGCAAGGGCCAGCGAGAGCGGGACTGGGCGCATCACGACTGTCTGCCCGACGCGGCGGCGCGTGTCACCCGTCGCTGCACCGCGGCATTTCCGCTTGGGAAAGCGTCGCGACATCGCTAGTCAGGCTCAACGAGCAAGGGGGGCCGATGCCGCGCACCAGACCTGATGGCAAGAAGACCCAGATCGTCGTCGTCGGCGGCGGTGCCGGCGGGCTGGAACTCGTCGCCAAGCTGGGGGGGCATTTGTCGCGCGACGATTTCGACATCATCCTCGTCGATCGCAACGCCACCCATATCTGGAAGCCATTGCTCCACGAAGTTGCCGCCGGTTCGTTGGATGCCAATCTCGATGAGGTCGGCTATCGCGGCCATGCGTATCGCTGGGGCTATCGCTATTTCGACGGCGCGCTGGAAAGCATCGATCGCGAGGCACAGCAGATCGTCGTCGCACCGATCAAGGATGAAGACGGCAGCGAAGTCATCGGCCGCCATCGCATCCGCTATGACTATCTGGTGATGGCGGTCGGCTCGGTCTCCAACGATTTCGGCACGCCGGGGGTGCGCGAGCATTGCCTGTCGCTCGACAGCCGCGCCGATGCCGATCGTTTTCGCCGCCGCCTCCTCAACCAGTGCCTGCGCGTGTCGCGCGTGATGACGCAGGATTCGGGTGCCGATGCTTATGCTCGCGTCGCCATCGTCGGCGGCGGTGCCACCGGCGTAGAATTGGCGGCCGAGCTGTATTCGGCCGCGACAGCGCTTGGGTTCTACGGGCTCGAGGTTTTCGACGAGAAACGCCTGCAAGTGACGCTGATCGAGGCCGGACCGCGCATTCTGCCGGCACTGCCCGAAAAGCTGGCGGGCGCGGCGAAGGAAGAGCTCGAAGCACTCGGCGTCCGCGTTCTGACGGGCACCCAGGTTACGTCTGCCACCGCCGATGCCATCAACACCAAGGACGGCGAGGTTATCGCAGCTGACATCAAGGTTTGGGCTGCCGGGGTGAAGGGTGCCGATTTCCTCGCCCGCATCGGCGGCCTTGAAACCAGCCGCAACAACCAGCTTGTCGTCGGCGCGACACTGCAGACGACGCTCGACGATCGCATCTTCGCCATCGGTGATTGTGCCTATTATGTGCCGGAAGGGGAGGGGCGGCCGATCCCGCCGCGCGCGCAGGCGGCGCACCAGATGGCGACCACCGCCTATCACAACATCCGCGCGCTTATCGATGGCAAGCCGCTCAGGCACTTTGTCTATCAGGACAAGGGCTCGTTGGTCAGCCTGGCGCGCTACACGACGGTCGGCAGCCTGATGGGCAATCTCGTCGGTGGCCGCATGGCGATCGAGGGTCGGCTGGCGCGCCTCGTCTATACGTCGCTTTATCGCATGCACCTGATTGCCATTCATGGCTGGGTGAAGGGGCTGTCCTTGTTGCTCGTCGGGCATGTGAATCAGGTCGTCCGGCCAAAACTCAAACTGCACTAGGGCCGAATGCTGACTGGAACCTGCCATTGCGGCGCTGCCCATTGGACGCTGGCAGGTGATCCCGGATCGATCACCGCCTGCAACTGCACATTGTGTCGTCGCTACGGCGCACTCTGGGCCTATGATTTCGAAGGCGAGCGCATCCATCTCAGCGGCCCGATGACCGCCTATCGCCGCGCCGGCAAAACCGATCCGGCGCTCGAAATGCTGTTTTGCCCAAGTTGCGGCTGCGTGCTCGCCTGGCGCGGGCTGCGGCTGGAACCCGAAGGTCGCCGCCGCATTGCGGTCAACGTCCGGCTCGCGCCGCCCGAGGTGGTCGCTGACCTCGCCATCGATCATTTCGACGGCCTCGACAGCTTCGCGGATCTGCCGCCCGATGGCCGCTGCGTGCGTGACCTGTGGTCGTGACGCGGCGGCGCGGCTAGAATCGTCGCGAAAGGGACGCGATGCCAAGTTTGTTCGACAAGCTCTGGGATGCCCATGCGATCGCTGGCACCCCCGGCGGCGCCACCATCGTCGCCATCGATCGCATCTTCCTCCACGAACGCACCGGGACCGCCGCGTTGAACAGCCTTGCCGCCGCCGGGCGCGCGGTGGCCGATCCTGCGCGCGCCTTCGTCGCGATAGACCATATCGTCGATACACTGCCCGGCCGCACCGACATTACGACAATGCCCGGCGGCACCGCCTTCATCCGCGAAACCCGCACCGCGGCGCGGGCAGCGGGGATCACCGTCTTCGATATCGGTGACCCCGATCAGGGCATCGTCCATGTCGTGTCACCCGAACTCGGCATCGTGCTGCCGGGGCTGACATTGGTGGCCCCCGACAGCCATAGCTGCACGCAGGGGGCTGTCGGCGCGCTCGCCTGGGGCATCGGATCGACGGAGGCCGAACATGCGCTGGCGACCGGCACGCTGCGTGTTCGGCGGCCACCGACCATGCGGGTGACGTTCGACGGCGTTCTGCCGGCGGGGGTGACCGCCAAAGACATGGCGCTCGCGCTGATCGCCCGCCACGGTGCCGCTGGCGGCCAGGGCCATGCCATCGAATTCGCCGGTACCGCGGTGCGCGCACTGCCGATGGAGGCGCGGATGACGCTGTGCAACATGGCAACCGAGTTCGCTGCTTTTTCAGCGGTGATTGCGCCCGACGACGTCACGTTCGACTGGTTGCGGGGCCGCCGCTATGCACCGCAGAGCGCGATGTGGGACCGCGCGCTCGCCGATTGGCGGCGGCTCCCCGGCGACAGCGACGCGCGGTTCGACCGGGAGATCGTCATCGATGCCGCCGGCATTGCGCCGATGATCAGTTGGGGCACATCGCCGGCGCAATCGGTGCCGCTCGATGGTGTCGTGCCGGCGGGTGACAGTCCGGCGCATCGCAAAGCCCTTGCCTATATGGGCCTTTCACCCGGCAGTCCGCTTGCCGGGCTGCCGATCGACGCAGCATTCATCGACAGCTGCACCAACAGCCGGTTTTCCGATCTGCAGCGTGCCGCCGCCATAGTTGCTGGCCGCCACGTCGCGCCGGGCGTGCGCGCCATCGTCGTGCCGGGTTCATCGGCGGTGAAGCGTGCCGCCGAAGCGGCGGGCATCGATCGCATTTTCACCGCCGCCGGCTTTGAATGGCGCGAATCGGGCTGCTCGATGTGCTTCTTTGCCGGCGGCGAGAGCTTTGGTGCCGGCCAGCGCGTCATTTCCTCGACCAACCGCAATTTCGAAAGCCGCCAGGGCCCCGGCACCCGCACCCATATCGCCAGCCCCGAGGTGGTCGCCGCCAGCGCGATTGCCGGGTGCATCGCGGCGCCCGCGAAGCTGCCGGCATGAGCCAGCCCTTCACCACGCTGACGTCGGTCGCGGCGCCGCTGATCGAGGACAACATCGATACCGATATCATCATCCCGTCGCGCGAGATGCGAACGACCGGCAAGACCGGCCTTGCCGCCGGGCTGTTCGCCGGGCGCCGCTATGGCGAGGGGCGCATCGAGAACCCCGATTTCGTGCTTAACCAGCAGCGCTATCGCAAAGCGGCGATACTGCTCGCCGGTGACAATTTCGGCTGCGGGTCGAGCCGCGAGCACGCCGTATGGGCGCTCGCCGAGCACGGCATACGCGCCGTCATCGCGCCGAGCTTCAGTCCGATCTTCGCTGGCAATGCCGTGCGCGGCGGCGTGCTGCCGCTGGTGCTGGAGCGCGCTGCGATCGCGGCACTGGCCATGGCCGACGACGCGGTGACGATCGACCTGCCAAAGCAACTGGTAACCGCCGGCGATGTACATTTGGCATTCGCAATTGATGCCGAAGCCAAGGCAATGCTGATCGGCGGTCTCGATGAAATCGCCCTGACGCAGCAATCGGCCGCGGCGATTTCCGCATGGCAGGCACGGAACCGGCAGTTGCGACCATGGGTTTATGCGGTGCCCTCGCCGCGCTGACGCGGTCCAATGCCGGAGCTTCCGCGATGACCACCGACACCCTCGACGCACTACCTATCACCAGCAACGCTTCGCCGCTCACCCAACCGCCGCTACCCTTTGCCCGCGATGCGCTGGCGCCGGCGATTTCGGCAGAAACCATCGGCTTTCACTATGACAAGCACCACAAGGGCTATTTCACCGAACTCAACAAGCTGGTTTCCGGCACTGCCCATGCTGGCAAGACGCTGGAAGCGATCATTCTCGCCACTGCCGGTGATGCCAAACAGCAGAAGATCTTCAACAACGCTGCCCAAGCTTGGAATCATAACTTCTATTGGAACAGCCTTTCACCAGAAATGCAGACACCGTCGGGAGCGCTCGCGGCGGCGATCGCGCGTGATTTCGGCAGTGTTGATGATCTCAAGGCAGAGCTGATCAAGGCCAGCGTCGCGCAATTCGGCACCGGCTGGGGCTGGCTCGTTTCGGCTGATGGCAAGTTGCAAGTGCTCAGCACCGGTGATGCCGAAGTGCCGTTCACCGATGGCCAGACGCCGTTGCTGACCGTCGATGTCTGGGAACACGCCTATTATCTCGATTATCAGAACCGCCGTCCCGACCACGTCAGGGCGGTCGTGGACAACCATCTCAATTGGGAATTTGCTGCGGCCAACTACGCCGGCTGAGGTCGGCAGCGGTGGCGTTCATTACAAATTTGCCACCACCGGCAGAGAAACGTTTGTGTAACATGATCGGAGCATGAGCGTAACAATTCGCTGCCAATAGCCGCGCTGCAACCCCCTCCAGCAGCTCGGATTATGGCTCATGGCAACAAATGTTTCACGCTTCGTGCTGCTCGCGGCGACCGCACTGTCGGCCCCCGCCATGGCAGCCGACGCGACTTCGCCTGTTATCACGCATGTCGTCGCGGCCGATGCGGCCATTGCCGGCGCCGAGGATGCCGAGATCACGGTCTATGGCCGCGGCGAAATCCGCTCGGTGAGCGAAGTCGGCAACAAGGACATCCTGCTGACGACGCCGGGTTCGAGCCCGTTCAAGGCGATCGAAAAGCTGCCTGGCGTCAACTTCCAGTCGGCCGATCCGTTCGGTGCCTATGAATGGTCGACGCGCATCTCGCTGCGCGGCTTCAACCAGAACCAGTTGGGGTTCACTCTCGACGGCATTCCGCTCGGTGACATGAGCTATGGCAACACCAACGGCCTGCACATCAGCCGCGCCATCATCAGCGACAATATTGGTACCGTCCGCGTCAGCCAGGGGGCGGGTGCGCTCGGCACCGCCAGCACGTCGAACCTTGGCGGCACGATCGAGTTCCAGTCGCGCGATCCTTCGGAAACGCTCGGCATTGCCGCAAACGGCACTTATGGCTCGTCGAACACGGTCCGCGCCTATGCCCGGATCGACAGTGGGGATATCGGCGGGCTGCGCGGCTCGATCTCCTATGCCTTCCTCGATGCCGGCAAGTGGAAGGGCGATGGCGCCCAGCGGTCGCACCAGGTCAATGCCAAGCTGGTCTATGGTTTCGGCGATGCCGGCAAGGTCTCGGCGTTCGTCAATTTCAGCGATCGCAAGGAAAACGACTATCAGGACCTGTCGCTCGATCAGCTTGGTCGCCTCGGCTATGCCTGGGACAATATCTCGACGAGCTTTGCCGCCGCGCGCCAGATTGCCCAGACCTACCAGGCCGGGCGCACCGACTATCCGGTGCCGATCCAGACCGTCGACGATGCCTATTACGACGCCGGCGGCCTGCGCCGTGACTGGCTGACCGGGCTCAAGGTCGAAGGCAAGCTGGCCGAGGGGCTGACCGCCAGCCTGCAGGGTTATTACCACAGCAACAAAGGCCAGGGTTCGTGGTTCACACCCTATGTGCCGACCTCGGCGACCGATCCGATTTCGTTCCGCACCACCGAATACACGATCTCGCGCGCCGGCGTCCTTGGTAACATCGGTTATGAAACCGGTGCCAATACCATTGCTGCAACGATCTGGTATGAAAACAATGATTTCGACCAGGCGCGGCGCTTTTATCCCGTGACCGGGACGACCGTGGCGAGCACGACGGCGCTCACCTATCAAAGCAATCCGTTCTTCACGCAATGGTACAACGGCTTCAATACCAAGACCTTTCAGATCTCGCTGCAGGACACGTTCAAGATCAGCGACCAGTTCTCGGTCAGTGCCGGCTTCAAGGGGAATAGCGTCAAGCTCGAGGCGAGCCAAATCGCTGTGACCAACGCGCTGGCCACCGGCAACATCAAGAACGAGGATTTCTTCCAGCCGCAGTTCGGCATCCTATACAAGCTGGATGACCGCAACGAATTCTATGCCAACTACACCGAGAACCAGCGTGCCTTTACTGCCGCTGCCACCGGCGCCTCGCCGTTCGCGACCACCCAGGCCGGCTTCAACGCCATCAGCGGCGCGCTGAAGCCCGAAACATCAAAGACGATCGAGGGCGGCTATCGCTTTGGAGCCGGTACGCTGCGCGGTGTGCTCGCGGTCTATTATGTCGATTTTTCGAACCGCTTGATCGCGACGTCGGCGGGCACGGGTATTCAGGGCAACCCGACTGTGCTTGCCAACGCAGGGTCGGTGCGTTCGATTGGTGTTGAAACCGGGCTGACGTGGCGGCCGCTGCCACCTCTCACTGTTACCGCCAGCTATGCGTATAATGACTCGACGTACCGCGATAACGTTGCTGGCCGGCCGGCGATCGAGGGCAAGACCGTCGTGGACAGCCCCAAGCATATCGCCAACCTCGAACTTGCCTATGATCAGGCCGGTTTCTACGCGCGCGGCAACCTCAATTATATGTCGAAGCGTTATTTCACCTTCAGCAACGACCAGTCGGTTTCCGGCCGGGCGCTCGTCGATGCCAAGGTCGGCTATCGTTTCGCTAGCACCAACAAATGGTTGAACGGCATCGGCATCGAAGGCTCGGTCACCAACCTGTTCGATACACGCTATGTTTCGACGATCGGATCGAACGGCTATGGCTTTGCCGGCGACAACCAGACTCTGCTCGCCGGCGCGCCGCAACAATGGTTCGTGACGCTGCGCAAGGATTTCTGATCTCTCGTCATCTGCCTATTTCCGCTGTCCTGCCTGTCTGTTAAGAGCAGGCGGGGCAGCGGGGGAGCTACTGGTGACAATAGAGATCGCGATTTTTACCGCGGTTATCATGGGTGTGCTCGGCGGCTTGTTGCTCGAGCGCTTCCGACAGCATTTCGAAGCCGTTGAGGCGCAGAAACATCTTGCCAGCGCTGATTCTCGGGCGTTGGCGATGCCACGGACCGATCGCCAGCAAATGGCGCTGGCGCGATCACCAACGGCGCAGTTGCAGCAGGTCACCGACTCCCGGTTTTCGCAGCGCCGGTTGATCACCGACAATGAGGAGCAAATCCTGCAAGCGTTGGAGGTCATCATCCATGATCTCGATCTCGACTGGCGGGTGATGGCACAGGTCAACCTTGCCGAAGTGGTCGATTCAACCGATCCTGCGGCACTGGCGGCAATCGATGACCAGCGCGTCGCGTTGCTTGTCGTGTCAGCGGCGCAAATGCCGCTGGCGGCCGTCGAATATCAGCCGCTGGGCCAGATCCGCGACGACGGCACGTTGCGCGCCGCGATCAAGCGCGAGGCGCTGCGCCGCGCCGACATCGAATATATCGAGATCCGATCCAACGACACGCCGGAAATGCTGCGTGACCAGGTCCGGCGACTGGCGGCGCGATTGACCGCCGCCGGCACCATGCAACCGATCATCACGCCGATGCCGATCGTCTCGATGCCCGCTCCTGCAGCTGAGGCGCCGGACAAATCTCAGGCAGCGGCGCGAAAGCCCAAGGGCAAGCCGGCGTCGGGCGTAAAGCCGTAGAGCGGTTCGTCGGGCAAACTGGCGCGCAACACGTCGCGGACGCGGAGCAACCGGGCGAGATCGATGCCGGTGCGCAGGCCCATGGCCTCCAGCATGAACACCAGGTCTTCGGTGACAATGTTGCCGCTGGCGCCTGGTGCGAACGGGCAGCCGCCGAGACCGCCCAGCGACGCGTCGAAGGTGGTGATACCAACCTCCAACCCGGCGACGACGTTGGCCAGCCCCAACCCGCGGGTGTTGTGGAGGTGAAGACCGGTCAGCCGGTCGTTGCCGATGGCGGTGTGCACAGCCCGGACCAGTGACCGCACCTGCGCCGGATTTGCATAACCGGTCGTATCCGACAGGCCGACCTCGTCGACGCCAGCCGCCAGCAGCGCCTCGGCAAGTGCCACAACCCTTGCCTCGGGGACCTCGCCTTCGATGGTGCAACCGAATGCCGTCGATACGCTGCCTTCGAAATGCGGCCGCGATTCCGGCGGCTGGGCGGCAAGCAACGCCGCAATCGCACGAACCTCATCGAGTACCTGGGCATGGCTACGGCGCAAGTTCTTCAGGCTATGGCTTTCGCTCGCCGACAGCGGCAGCGTGATTTTATGCGCGCCGGCAGCAATGGCGGCGGCGGCACCTCTGGCATTGGGGACCAGCACGGCAACGGTCAGGCCGGCATGGCTGCGGGCGTGGGCGACGACCGCAGCCGTATCGGCGAGTTGCGGCAGCAGGTTCGCGGGGACAAAGCTGCCGACCTCGATTTCACGGACGCCGGCAGCCACCTCGGCATCGATCCAGGCGCATTTGGCCGCCGTCGGCAGGATGGCCGCGATCGATTGGAGCCCGTCGCGCGGGCCGACCTCGCTGATCAGGATATCGATGGCGGCCATCGGCTTGCTCCAGAATTTGTCCGGACATATGCAACGTATCTCCGCTGGCTTTCAAGGGAGGGGAGAGCGCTGTGCTGCCACTGGCCGGTATCAAGGTCGTCGAGTTCACCCATATGGTCATGGGGCCGGCGGTGGGCGCCATCCTTGTCGAGCTCGGCGCCGAGGTCATCAAGGTGGAAGCGATCGGCGGCGATGCAACGCGGCGCCTGCTGGGTTCGGGTGCCGGCTATTTTCCGATGTACAATCGCGGCAAGGCAAGCATCTGTATCGACCTGAAATTGCCGGAGGGTGCAGCCGTCGCAAGGCGCCTGGCGGCATCGGCTGATATCGTCGTCGAAAATTTCCGGCCCGGCGCGATGGACCGGCTGGGGCTGGGTTATGCGGCGCTCAGTGCCGACAATGCCCGGCTGATCTATTGCAGTGAAAAGGGCTTTCTCGCCGGCCCTTACGAAGATCGTACCGCGCTCGACGAGGTCGCGCAGATGATGGGCGGTCTTGCCTATATGACCGGCCCACCTGGCCGCCCGCTGCGCGCCGGGGCATCGGTTATCGATGTCACCGGCGGCATGTTCGGGGTCATCGGCGTGCTGGCAGCGCTGGAGGCGCGCCATCGCACCGGGCGGGGCATGCATGTGCAGAGCGCGCTGTTCGAAACCACCGCCTATCTTGTCGGGCAGCATATGGCGCAGATGGCAGTAACCGGACAAGCGGCCGCGCCGATGCCGGTCCGGGTATCGGCCTGGGCGATCTACGACGTATTCGAGACCGCCGATGCCGCCCAGGTGTTCGTCGGCGTTGTCACCGATGCGCTATGGCAGAAATTCTGTGCGCTCTTCGGGCTCGACGACCTGTGGGCCGATGCTGTGCTGCGGACCAACAATGAACGTGTAGAGGCGCGCGACACGCTGATGCCGCGGGTTCGTGCCGAACTGCAGCGGTTCACCAAGGCCGAATTGATCGCCCGGCTCGATGGCTCGGGCCTGCCGTTCGCGCCGATCGGCCGACCCGAGGATCTGTTTGGCGATCCTCACCTGCTGGCCGGGCATGGCCTTGCCCCCGTCACGCTCGACGATGGCACGCAGACGCTGCTGCCGGTGCTGCCGATAGCGCTTGATGGGGCGCGGTTGGGCGGCGGCGCCTTGCCAACGGCAGGCGCTGACACGACAAAAGTGCTCGCCACGCTCGGTTATGGTGATGAAGCGATCGCCGAACTGCGTGCTGCCCGCGTGGTCGACTGACCCCTTTCATAATCTCCGCCATGGCATAGGCTGGCGGAAAGGGGGAATTCAGCCATGGTGCAACTGCTGCTGGCGGTGCTGGCGATCACCGGGATCGGCTTTGCCATCCTGCTGTACCGAACAGCGCGCGACCGTGGTGCACTTGGGGTGAGCGGAGAGGGCCTGGCGCTGGGTGCCGTCACCAATTTCTTCGATACGCTCGGCATCGGATCGTTCGCGCCGACAACGGCCTATATCAAGCTGCGAAAGCTGGTTCCCGACGGCCATATCCCGGCGGTTCTGATCGCCGGTCATGCGCTGCCGACGGTGGCCGAAGGGTTGATCTACATCACCCTTGTCGAGGTTGATCCCGTGCTGCTGGTGACCTGCATAGGTGCCAGCGTCGCCGGTGCGCTCGTCGGGGCGCCCATTGTGCTGAAACTGCCGGTGCGTGTTGTCCAGCTCATCGTCGGCGTCGCGCTGCTGATCGCGGCCATCCTGTTTGCCGCCGCGAACCTGCAGATCATGCCCGCCGGCGGCACGGCGCTTGCGTTGCCGCCGCTGCAATTCGCCATGTCGGTCGCAGGCTGCTTTGTGATCGGCGCACTGATGACGGCGGGCATCGGCTTTTACGGTCCGATGCTGGCGATGTTCAGCCTGCTGGGGCTGAACCCGGCGGCGGTGTTTCCGATCATGGCCGGCGCCGGTGCTGTGATGATGCCGGCCAGCGGGCTGCGCTTTGCCCGGTCGGACCGGGTCGATCTCAAACTGGTGCTGTCACTCGCCATCGGCGGCATCCCGGCGGTGCTGGTCGCGGCCTATCTCGTCAAGTCGCTGCCGCTTGGCGCGCTGCGCTGGCTGGTGGCCGCGGTGGTGCTCTACACCGCGGCCTTGATGCTGCGCAGCGCGCGGAAACCCGCCGCGAGCTGAGCACATCTTTCTGCGCGACCGTGCCGCGCTTAGTTTGCCTTGGTGCGCAACGGCCGATCATCGCTTGCTGCCAGCCACACCGCCGCGGCATAGGCGGCGACATTCTGGTCGATCTGGGCCTTGTCGACCTTGTCAAACGTGTCGTCGGGGGTGTGGTGCAGGTCGAAATAGCGGCTGCCGTCCTGCTCGAGCTCCAGGATGCCGGCGCCTGTCGCCCCAAGCGGCGCGACATCCGCACCGCCCCCAGCGGCATTGTCCCTTGTTGGCGCGATGCCCAGCGGCGCGAGGACGCGATTGATCTCGGCGATCAGCGGCAGCCCGGTTTCGGCGACCTTTGATGAGACGCGATACACCCGATCGGCACCGAAATCGCTTTCGGCAGCCAGGACGATGTTTTCGGATTTGTGCGCTTCGCCATAGGCGCGGCCACCCCAGATGCCGGGTTCCTCGGCGCCCCAGAACACGACGCGGATGGTGCGGCGCGGTTTCAGCCCGGCGTCCTTGATGACTTTCGCCGCGGCCAGCGTGATCGCCATGCCGGCGCCATCGTCGATCGTGCCGGTGGCGAGATCCCAGCTGTCGAGATGGCCGCCGATGACGATGATTTCCTGCGGCGCACCAGTGCCGGGAATTTCGCCGCTGACGTTCGCTGACTGGCCATTGGGATCGAATGTCGGGGTGATGACCAGCTTCAACGTCACCGGGCCCTTGGCGACCAGCCGTGCCAGCTGTTCGGCATCGGGCACCGACAGCGCCGCTGCGGCGGTCGGTGGTGTTGTGTTGGGCCAGGTCGTGCCGCCGGTATGGGGGTTGCGGTGGTGATCGGTGCCGATGCTGCGGATCAGCGTCGCCACCGCGCCCTTCGACGCCGCCAGCGCCGGGCCGGCGCGGCGCACGACGCCGTTGGTGCCATAGCTGCTGCCATCCTGCGCCGGCATCATGCGATGGTCGATGAACGCGATCTTGCCGGCCAGGCTTCCCGGCGCAGCAGCTTCCAACGCCGCATAATCGGCGAAATAGGCAACAGGCGCGGTGATGCCGGCCGCCGGCGTCGCGCCGCTGTAGCCGAGCGCGGCAATGGCGAGCTTTTGCGGATGGCTGCCGGTGACTTCGGCGGTCTCCACCCCACGTTGCCACATCGGCATCGGAAAGGGTTCGACCTTGATGTTGACGAGGCCCGCCGCCTTCATCGCCTGCAGCGCCCAGTCGCGGCCGCGCTGTTCGGCCGGCGTCGCCGCCAGCCGCTGCCCCACGGTCGTCGTCAGGTCTTCGAGCAGGGGATAGGCGGTCGATGTGGCCAGCGCGCGATCGCGCAGTGTCGCCGCCTGGGTGATCCGATCGGGGGCCGCCAGCGCCGGGGTTGCGAACAACAGGACGAGGGCAGGGGCAAGGGTGCGGCGCATGGGGATCCTCAAGGCAAGATACCGTCTCCGCATACGGCGTTGACGACGGCGCGCAAGTGGCAGCTTCACCCCCGACACCGCGGCTGTATAGTCAGGCCATGCACGCTGCCATCCTGACCGCTGCCTTGATGTTGTTCGCGGCCGCACCGGCGCTGGCGCAAGCGCCGCTCGCCGCCAGTGTCTGCGCGGCGCTGCCCGAATCCGGCCAGGTTGCGGCGCCGGGCCCGCCGGAGATTGTCCCGCCGCGCCCCGGCGCCGACCGTCGCCTGATATGCCCCGCCGATTTCCGGCTCGATGTCACCGGCCGCATGCCGATGTGCTTGCGCCCCGGCACCAGGGTAGTCGACGGAAGTCCACGCGATGCCTGCTATGCGGCGCTGCCGTTCGGGCCGATCGCCGCCATCGCGCCGCGACAGCGGCCGACGCGAAGCTGTGCGACGCGTACCTTGACGACCATCGTCCGCATCGATGGCGCCAACGCTGGCGTCGGGGACGCGACGTTCAGTGTGGTGGCGCCCGACGGCATAATCGCGACGCCGCTCACCGCCAGCGGCGCCGATGTCGACAAGGCCGAAAATCCGGTCGTGCAACGCTGTTTTGCCTTTGCCTGCCGGCTGGTGAAGCTGCAAATCGGCAGCCGCGCGGCTGCGAGCGTCGCGCTGCAACTGCAACTGCCGGGCCGCGACCCCATTTCGCAGACCGTCAGGCTGACCGACGACTGCCCGCGTTGAGGCAACGCATTGATGGCGGGCTCTGCATCCGCTAGACGCCTGCGCATTCCATTCCCGATTATCGAAAGCCCCCGCCGTGGCCTATCAATACGCCTATGTCATGAAGGGTCTGTCGAAGACCTATCCCGGTGCGCCCAAGCCGGCGTTCAAGGACGTCACGCTCAGCTTTCTGCCGGGCGCGAAGATCGCCATCATCGGGCCGAATGGCGCCGGCAAGTCGACGCTGATGAAGGTCATCGCCGGCATCGACAAGGAATATGTCGGCGAGGCCTGGGCCGCCGAGGGCATCACCGTCGGCTATCTGCCGCAGGAACCCCAGCTCGATCCAACCAAGGACGTGCGCGGCAACGTCATGGATGGCGTGCGCCCGGTCGCCGACATGATGTCGCGGTTCAATGCGATCAGCGCCGAAATGGCCGACCCCAAGGACGATACCGATTTCGACAAGCTGATGGAGGAAATGGGCGAGCTGCAGGAAAAGATCGACGCCGTCGATGGATGGACGCTCGACAACCAGCTCGAGATCGCCATGGACGCGCTGCGCTGCCCGCCGGCGGATGCGACTGTCGACAATCTGTCGGGTGGTGAAAAGCGCCGCGTCGCGCTGTGCAAACTGCTCCTCGAAAAGCCCGACATCCTGCTGCTCGATGAGCCGACCAACCACCTCGACGCCGAAAGCGTCCAGTGGCTTGAAAATCACCTGAAGGAATACAAGGGGATGGCGATCCTCGTCACCCATGATCGCTACTTCCTCGACAATGTCGTGAAATGGGTGCTCGAGCTCGACCGCGGCCGCGCGATCCCGTTCGAAGGCAATTATTCGGACTGGCTGGAAGCCAAATCGAAGCGGATGGCGCAGGAAGATCGCGAGGACGAAAGCCGCGAAAAGGCCATCAAGGACGAACTGCAGTGGATTCGGTCATCCGCCAAGGCCCGCCAGACCAAGTCCAAGGCGCGTATCAAGGCCTTTGACGAACTGGTCGAGAAACAGGCTAACCGTCGCCTCGGCAGTGCGCAGATTCTCATCCAGATCCCCGAACGGCTGGGCAATACCGTTATCGAGGCGAACAATCTGACCAAGTCCTATGGTGACAAGCTGTTGTTCGAGAACCTCAGCTTCAGCCTGCCGCCGGGCGGCATCGTCGGGATCATCGGCCCGAACGGCGCCGGCAAGACGACGCTGTTCCGCATGATCACCGGCCAGGAAACACCCGATTCGGGTAGCATCCGCATCGGCGACACCGTCAAGCTCGCCTATGTCGACCAGTCGCGCGATGCGTTGGCAGCGGGCAAGAATGTCTGGGAGGAGATTTCCCAGGGCCAGGACAAATTCTACTTCGGCAAGAACGAGGTGCTGACCCGCGCCTATGTCGGCGCTTTCAACTTCAAGGGCGCCGACCAGCAGAAAAAGGTCGGCCAGCTGTCGGGCGGCGAACGCAACCGCGTCCATATGGCCAAGATGCTGGTCAAGGGCGGCAACGTGCTGCTGCTCGATGAACCGACCAACGATCTCGATGTCGAGACGCTGCGCGCGCTCGAGGAAGCGCTCGAATCCTTCGCCGGCTGCGCCGTGGTCATCAGCCACGATCGCTTCTTCCTCGATCGCCTCGCGACTCACATTCTGGCCTTCGAAGGCAACAGCCATGTCGAATGGTTCGAAGGCAATTTCGAAGCCTATGAGGAAGACAAGCGCCGGCGGCTGGGCGATGCGGCGGATCGCCCGCACGCGCTGACCTACAAGAAGCTGACGCGGTAAACGGAGCGGCGGCTAGGGCACGACCCAGCCACCGCGCCAGCCGTCGGCCGCATCGAAAACGGCGCGCCGGTGGCCCGATTGCGCGAGGTGCAGCCAGTCGATCGTCGAAACCTGCACCCGCACGATCGCAAAATTCGGGCGCGCGCCGATCAGTTCCTCGGGTGTGGGCTGGCGGCCTTCGGCTGCGGCGGGCAATCCCGACCCGGGGCTGGGCAAGGCAGTTCCCGGCGCTGCCTCGACAAGGTAGCAGCGGCGCGCAAAGGGCGTCGCCGCCGCCCAGATGGCATCGACCTCGGGCGCATCGGTCAACAGCCGTGCGGTGCCCGCCAGCCGCAACTGGATGGCCTCGCCGGGGTGATAGGCAAGGATGCTCACCGGCCCGCCATCAAGATCCGTGCATTTGGGCGATCGCGCATCGGTATGAAACCGCAGCGTCGCCGTGGCGCGCTCGGCCGCGCGCAGCACCATGACCCGGCTGTCGGGTACGCCGGCGCTGGCTGTTGCGACGACAGGTGTGTGCATCGGGCCACGGCGATCGGCAGCGCCGCGCACTAGCAGCCGCCATGCCGTATCGAGGGCAGCATCGAGGGCAGCATCGAGGGGATCGTCCATGTTTGCGCTGATGGCCGCGCTGCAGGCTTGCCGCAAGCGGCAGCGACACTTTACCCTGCCGGCAACAGGCAAAGGGGCACGCAATGACCAGGACATCGATTTGGCGGCTGCTGGCCATGGTGCTGCTGTGCGCCACCGCTGCCACAGCCCAGACGCCGCCACTCTCCGCTGCCGACAGCGCGCCAGAACGGCTCGGCTTGATGCAGGGGTCGCCGTCTGCCGCCGACAAGCAGGTGCGCTTCGACGATGCCAGCATGTGGTTCTTCCCGAAAACGCGTTGGAGTTTCTCGCATTGGGGCGAACTGCTGCCGATGGCGCCGATCCGGCGCGGCCCCTCTAGCCCGGCCCTGCCGCGCGCCGAACGCCGCGATCTCGATGCCATCACCTTCACGCCGCTGGGGTCGGCCATGCCGATGACGTGGGCGCAGTCGCTCGCCGCCAACTACACCGATGGCATCGT
>JBBQKM010000016.1:0-19386 GCA_038326915.1 Sphingomonadales bacterium | reverse complement strand
GCTCGGCGGCGGCATCGGGGCCGTCGGCGATCACCGCGCAATCGGGGCCGGGCAGGGCGATCTCGCGCTTGGCCGAAAAGGCGGCGCGGTTTTCGAGGTAGCGTGCCACGGTGCGCTGGCGGGAATCGAGATCGAGCATCGCCACGCGGAAGCCGGCGTGCGCCAGTGCGACGCCGATATGCACGGCGGTCGTCGATTTTCCCGATCCACCTTTTTCATTGCCGAGCACGATGATGTGCGCGGTCTTTCCTGCCCCCGAAATAGCCGCCCCCATGCTTGCCCCGAACCTTGCCAATTGCTGCGGTTTCGGACACAGCCGCGCGCCAGTGTCAAGCCAGAGTCAATGCTGGCGCAATCGAAAGGCGGCCCATGCCGGCGCAGCTTCCCACCGTTCGCACCCCCGGTGAACTGACGGCAGCGATGGAGGCGTGGAAACGTGCCGGCCACCGCGTTGCCTTTGTGCCGACGATGGGGGCGCTTCATGCCGGCCATCTGGCGCTCGTCGCCGAAGGGCTGAAACACGCCGACAAGGTGGCGGCGTCGATCTTCGTCAATCCGAAACAGTTCGGCCCGACCGAGGATCTCGAACGCTATCCGCGCGACGAGGCCGGCGATGCGGCCAAGCTGATGGCGGCCGGTTGCGAGCTGCTTTACGCGCCGACGGTGGCGACGATGTATCCGCCCGGCTTTGCCAGCTATGTCCGCGTGGCGGCGCTGCCCGACCTGCTGTGCGGCGCGGCGCGCCCCGGGCATTTCGACGGCGTCGCGACCGTCGTTTCGAAACTGCTCGCTGCCGCCCGCGCCGATGTCGCTGTGTTCGGCGAGAAGGACTGGCAGCAACTGGCGATCGTGCGGCGCATGGCGGAGGATCTCGATTCCGGGACCGAGATTATCGGGTGCGGGATCGTACGGGATGATGATGGCCTCGCCCTGTCGTCGCGCAACTGGTATCTGACGCCCGATCAGCGCGCCCGCGCCGTGGCACTGCCGCAGGCGTTATTGCGGGCGCGGGAGGCGCTGCAGGCCGGCGGCGATGTCGCACCGGCGCTGGCCGCGGCGGAGCGCCGGATCGCCGCCGCCGGCTTTGCCCGCATCGATTATTTCGAACTTGTCGATGGCGAACGGCTGACACCGTTGCGCGCGGTCACGCCGGGGGCCCGGCTGATGGCGGCAGCGGTGATGGGATCGACGCGGCTGATCGACAATCTCGCCGTCTAGCGCACAAAGCGCCGGTTAAGGGGGGTGCCAAAAAGCGGGTAGCCATAAGGCGAATAGCCATAGTCGAGCCCGCCGCCATAACCATAGCCATAGCCGCCATAGCCGAGCCCGCGGCCTTCGCCCTGGCTGAACGACAGGATCGCCGTGGCGTTCTCGCCCAGCGGCACCACGGCGGTGCCGAAAAAGCCGCGGGTGCCGCCGGTGCCGACGAACATGCCGACCTCGCCATGAATGGCCCGGTCGGATTTCGCCTTTTCGGCGTCGGTCTCATCATACAGCGAGCGGCCATCGAGATCGGCAAGGCCCGGGGCTGGCAGCAGCGCTGGCGTATCGGTATCGGTGCGCTGCGCACCCGCGGCGATCGCAGCATCGCGCTGCGCCGGGGTCAGGCGATACACCTGTTCCTGCGCAGTAGCAGCAGTGCCCGAAAGCACGGCAGCAATGGCAATGGCACGCGCGAACATCCGGCAGGTTCCTTCACCGCCCCAACAACACACCGTCACCTTAGCCGCGCCTGAACGGCGTGGCCATATCGAGCGCATCGATGTCGGCGGCGACCATTTCCCCCTCGCGCGCAACGAAATCTGCGACAGCGTCGCGGAACGACGGGTTGGGGATATAATGCGCCGAAACCGTCGCCACCGGGCGATAGCCGCGCGCCAGCTTGTGGGCGCCCTGCGCCCCGGCCTCGACCCGCGCCAGCCCGTGCGCGATCGCCCAGTCGATGGCCTGGTAATAGCAAAGCTCGAAATGCAGGAACGGAATATCCTCGGTGGCACCCCAGTAGCGGCCATAGAGGCAATCGCTGCCGATCAGGTTCAAGGCGCCGGCCACCGGCCGACCGTTGCGCAGCGCCAGCATCAGCAGCACGCGATCGCCCATGCTGGCGCCCAGCAACGAAAAGAATTCGCGCGTCAGATAGGGCCGCCCCCATTTGCGCGCGCCGGTGTCCTGGTAAAATACCCAGAAGGCGTCCCAATGCGCCTCGGTAATCTCCGCCCCGGTCAGCAGCGCGATCTCGACTCCGCTGGCCAACGCGCCGTCGCGTTCCTTGCGGATGGCCTTGCGCTTGCGCGACGACAGCGCGGCTAGGAATTCGCCGAAATTTGCATAGCCGTCGTTCGACCAGTGAAACTGTTCGCCGACACGCATCAGCCAGCCCTGCGCTTCGAACAGCGGCTGTTGGTCGGGGCTGATGAAGGTCGCGTGCACCGATGACAGCTTGTTCTGCACTGCCAGCGTCTCGGCTGCCGCCAGCAATGCCGGCGCGGCGGCGGGATCACGCAGCAGCAGCCGCGGGCCCGTGGCCGGCGTGAACGGCACTGAACACTGCAATTTGGGGTAATAGCGCCCGCCGGCGCGTTCCCAGGCATCGGCCCAGCCATGGTCGAAGACATATTCGCCCTGGCTGTGGGTTTTCAGATAGGCCGGCAAAATCCCCATGGGGCGCCCGTCGCTGTCATCGACGACGATATGCGCCGGCTGCCAGCCAGTGCGCGCGCAGGCGCTGCCCGACGCCTCGAGGCTGTCGAAAAACGCGTGGCAGACGAACGGATTGTCGGCACCGGCGCAAGCGTTCCAGTCCGCCGCAGATACATCTGCGGCAGCGGTCAGCACCCGGGCGCGCACCTCTGCCATCCCGCCGCCGTCAATCGGCGATGGCGATGATCGCGTCGATCTCCAACGCGACGCCGCGCGGCAGCACGGCGACGCCGACCGCCGACCGTGCATGGCGGCCGCTGTCGCCGAACACCGCGACCATCAGGTCCGACGCGCCGTTGCCGACCTCGGGCTGGTCGGTGAAATCGGGGTGCGAGGCGACGAAGACGCCCAGCTTGACGACGCGCCGCACCCGCGACAGGTCGCCCAGCGCCGCCTGCATCTGCGCGATCAGCCCGATGGCGCAGCGCCGCGCCGCGGCCTGGCCGCCGGCCACATCCATGGTGTCGCCAAGCCGGCCCTTGATCAATTGACCAAGTTCATCGAACGGAATTTGCCCCGAAATGTGCAGCAAACCGTCGATAATCACCCCCGGCACATAGTTGGCAGCAGGGGCTGCGGCGGTCGGCAGGGTGATCCCGAGCGCTGCGAGGCGATCGGCGGGGGTGTCGGTCATGAGGAAGCTCCCAGGATGGAACGGATATGGGCCAGCGCCTCGGGCCAGTCATCGATACGCGCATCGGCGTCGGGGGCCGCGGGAATCAGGCCGCGCAGTGGCGTTTCGGCGACCATATGTAGGCGGTGGACGTGTGGCACATGCTTCTTTGCCGAACTGTGGTGCGGCGGCAGGTCGTCGATGAACACGGCTTGCGACGGCTGGAATTCATCGAGCAGCGCGCGGATCGGCGCGCCCTTGGGGCCATTGTTGCCGATAACGCGATACGGCATCCCCAGCCGCGCCAGCTCCGCCGTCCGCGCCACGGCGTGGTGGTCGGCGATATTGGTCAGCACGACGATGTCGCAATGCGCGGCGAGGCTGGCCAGCGCCGCAACGGCGCCATTCACCGGCACCTGCGTCGGCATATGGGTGGTGAAAAAGCCGTCGAGCAGCGGCGGAAATGCCTCGGGCGCAATCGCATTGCCGTCGGCGTCACGGACATTGCCGGTCAGCGCAAAGCTGTCGAGGCGCAGAGTCAGCGCGTGTTCATCGCGCAGATACGCAATGAACGGGTCGATGAATTCGAGGAGGACACCATCGCAGTCGGAAATGATCAGCGGCCGGGTCATGCCCGCCCCCCGGCCAGCGCGGCGCCGGCATGGGCGAGCGCCTGCGGCGTGACGCCGATGGCATCGGCACAGGCCACCAGATCGGCCTCGCGGCCGGTCAGAAAGTCGATGACTGCCGCCAACACCACCGGATCGCCGGCGCGGGCACGCAAGGTTTCGACATCGATACCCGAAAGCGCGAGGAAACGCGGCCCGAGATCGGGGTCGCCGGCCACATGCGCCAGCGCCTGCAGCCCGATCAATTCGGGTGCCGCCGCATTGTTAATCTTTCTCTCGTTCAACACGACTATGTACCAATCGACTGGATTTCTTTCCTCACTAGGGGGCATGATGGTGCATTGCCAAGCGTTGCGCACGGGAATGCGGCAATAGTGCCTGATTGGGGACATATGGCGATGCGGATCGGCCTGTTAGGCCCGCCGACGGTTTCGGGGGAATAACGACGTGCCGGATATGGTCAGGATCGGCTATGTGGGCAGCGAGGGCGTGCACGCGCTTGGCGAGGCCGTGCGCGCGCTGATCCCGCCGGGCACCACACTCGATATTCTGACTGTCGCCGAGGCGACGCAGTTGATCGCGGCGCGTGAGTTGATGGTGCTGATCGTCGCGCTCGATGGCCCGTCATGGCCCGAGGCGCTGACCCGCATGCTCGAATTGCAACCGGTCGCCGAACAATATCCGCTGGCGGTGTTCGGGCTGGTGCCGCGCGCCGACCCGGCGGCGCTGGTCAAGGCGTTCGAACTGCGCGTCGCCGATGTCGCTGGCCTGCCGATGGACCCGCACGAGGTTCGCGCCCGCCTCGCCGCGCTGGTGCGGCGGCGCCAGGTCGCCTTTGCCCGCGCCGCCGAAACCCGCGCCGCCTGGCGGATGGCGGTGATCGATCCGGTCACCGGCCTGTACAATCGCCACCATCTCGATTCGACGCTGCCCGCCGCCTTCGATTCGGCGCGTGCCGGTGGCCGGCCGCTGGCGCTGCTGATGATCGATCTCGACGCGCTGAAACCCTTCAACGACCGCTGGGGCCACGCTGCCGGCGACCGCGTGCTCCGCACCGTTGCCGAGGCGCTGCAATCGGGCTTGCGCGTTACCGACACGATCGCCCGCTTCGGCGGCGATGAAATCGTCGTGGTGATGCCCGATACCGACCAGGAAACGGCGGTTGCCGTGGCGGCGCGGCTGGTGCGGGCGGTGGCGCAGACGCCGATCGGCCGCGCTGCCGACACGCCGGCGCGGATGACGGTCAGCATCGGGCTGGCGGTGATGAACGATGGCGACAGCGGCGCTGAGGCGCTGCTGATGCGCGCCGATGCGGCGCTGTACGATGCCAAGCGGGGCGGGCGGAACCGGGTGGCGGAGGCAGCATAACGGGTGCCAATGCGCACGAAAAAGCCGTGGCAAAGCCACGGCTGACGTCAGACGGGTTCGTCCGGCATGGCCGGACGCCCCGCTGGCCGGGCTAGCGCGAGTCCGTTCGCAAGCTGCGCTTGCTGACGGCCGCGCTGCGCCTCACTTGATCTTGGCTTCCTTGAACTCGACGTGCTTGCGCGCCACCGGGTCGTACTTGCGGAAATTCAGCTTTTCCGTCTGCGTCCGCGGGTTCTTTTTGGTCACATAGTAATAACCGGTGTCGGCAGTCGACACGAGCTTGATCTTGATGGTTGTCGGCTTGGCCATGACAGGTCCCGCAGTAAGTCTGATTGAACGCGCGCGGCTGGCCGGGCACGAGAAGCGGCGTCCAATGGCGGGGTGCCCGGCAAAAGTCAAGCCGTGAGGCGTCGCAGCCCACCGGATTTGGCAAGTCCGCGCATAGCCCTTACCTGTGCGCCATGATGAACGTCCAGCTTGATGACCGCGCCGTGATTTCCGTGGCCGGTGCCGATGCCCGCCCGTTCCTGCAGGGGCTGCTGACCCATGACCTCGACAGCCTGGCGCCCGACCGCCCGCTGTTCGCCGGGCTGCTGTCGCCGCAGGGCAAGGCGCTGTTCGACATGATGCTGTTCGCGGCACCCGATGGCGTGCTTGTCGATGTCGCCGCAACGCGCGCCGATGCGCTCAGCCGGCGGCTGGCGATGTACAAGCTGCGCAAGGCCGTCACCATCGCGCCGAGCCCGCTGCAGGTGTTTGCCGGCTGGGATGGCGGCGAGGCCGGCCACACCACCGATCCGCGCTTTTCCGGCGTCGGCGGTCGCTGGCTCGCCGCATCCGGCCCGGCAGCCGATGCCGCCGCCTATGATGCGCACCGCCTGGCCATCGGCATGCCCGGCAGCGCCGACATCGGCGAGGATGACCTGCTCTGGCTCGAAACCGGTGCCGACCTGCTGAATGGTGTGAGCTTCACCAAGGGCTGCTATGTCGGCCAGGAAAATACCGCGCGGATGCACCACCGCGACAAGGTGCGACGCCGGCTGGTGCCGGTAAGTTTCGATGGCGATCCGGGCGACCTTACCATCCGCGACGCCGCCGGCCGCGCCGCCGGAACGCTGCGCAGCCACGCCGGCGGCCGCGGCATCGCCCATCTGCGGCTTGAGGCGGCGGCCGGCCCGCTCACGGTCGGCACGGCACCGCTCAGCGTCGCACGGCCGGCGTGGCTGGCTCCGGCGCTGGCGGCGGCGGTGGCGGGGGCATGATGGCCGAAACCACGTCCACCACGACGACCACATCGGGGGCCGCGCCGCTGCGCGACCTGCCCGGCCACGTCGAAACCGTCGGCGTCGATACGTTCAACTGGCTGCGCTATGACAGCGACAAGGCGCTGGTCGCCATCGCTGTCGCGGTGGCGCTGTATGCACTGTTCTGGGGGCTGCGCTGGGGCACATGCCGCGTGCTCGGCGAAGGCCATCCGGTCACCACCTGGCGTGGCTTTGTCCGGCGCATCATCCGCAAGACGCGCAGCCCGTTCATCGCGATGCTCGCGGCCGAGATCGTCGGCAACCTCAGCGATGCGCCGGCGCCCCTGCTGCGCGTGATCACCGTCGTTTTCACCATATCCTTTGCCATCCAGGGCGCCATCTGGGTGCGCGAGATCGTGCTCGCGCTGGTGCAGCGCCGCACCGCCGGCGAAGACAACGAGGCCTTGTCCGATGCGATGAACGTCATCACCGTGCTGGTGAACGTTGTCGTCTGGATCCTCGCGCTGATCCTTGTCCTCGACAATCTGGGGGTCAACGTCACGGCGCTGGTCGCCGGGCTTGGCGTCGGCGGCATCGCCATCGGCCTCGCCGCGCAAGGGATCTTCAGCGACCTGTTCGCGGCGCTGTCGATCTTGTTCGACCGGCCGTTCCGCGTCGGTGACACCATCCGCTTCGGCGAAGTCACTGGCAGCGTCGAGGCCATCGGGCTCAAAACCACCCGCATCCGCGCCATCACCGGCGAACAGGTCATTGTTTCCAATACCAAATTGCTCGACCTGCAGATCCGCAACCTGAAGCGTATCGAGGCGCGGACGACGGTGATGACCTTTCACCTGGCGCTTGATTCGGCCACCCCAGCGCTGGCCGGCGTGCCGGAAATGCTCAGCGGCGTTCTGGCGCCGCTGCACCATGTCGAGTTCAAGCGGGCGCATGTCACTGCGGTAACGGCCACTTCAATCGAGGTCGAAACCGAATTCACCGTGGAGGATGCGTCGCTGCAGGCGCTGCTCGATACCAAGCAGAAGGTGCTGCTCGGCACGCTCGACGGCTTGCGCGGGCTGGGGCTCAGCTTGGCGGACACGACACCCAAGGTGCAACTGCCGGTGGACGTCGCGACGCCGGTGGTGAAGCGCGCGGCAAAGGCCTGAACTTGCCCCCCAGGACGAGAGAAAATCAGCCCTTGGGCACAGCCTCACCGCGCAGCGCGACCGGGATCGACTGGTAGATCGGCGCCGGCACCAGCCCCAGCCGCGCCCGCACGTCGTCCAGCGGCAACGGCAGCAGCGCCATCCAGTCCTGCGCCGGCAGCCAGCGCGCCGCCCGCCCGCGGGCATAGCCTTCGCGGATGGCGGCGATATAGGGCTGGCGGGTCGGCGCCTTGCGGCTTTTGAACGCCGCGCCGACGGCGATGAACGCCCAGCCGAGCGAGCGCGTCTGGGCGTAGGAAAAGGCGACAAGACACGCCTCGCCGAGCGAATCGAGGCCATAGCCGCTGGTGACGTGCCACAGGTCATGGGCATCGCGGATGCGGCGACCATACCAGGCGACCGGATGTTCCAGCCCGATCATCGTCTGGTTCGACACCTCGACAAGGCCCTGCGGGGTGACGCCGCCGCCATCGGTGAAGTCGCGATAGACGGCGCCCAGGCTGCCCGGCGGCAGCGCCGCCAGCCAGGCGCGATCCGACAGGCGATCGGCAAGCTCCTCGCGCTGATAGGCGAGGCGGCCCCCTTCGGCGGTGGCGAGCAGGCGGTAATAGCCCTTGCGCGTCGAATCGCCGTTGAGCGCGCGCATGATCTCGAACACCTCGCGGGTGTCATCCTTGTCGCGCAGCAGGCGTTGCAGCGCGCGAAAAGCGGCGCCCCATTCCTTTTTGGGAATGGGGAGCGTGCGCGGCTCGGCAGCGGCGCGGATCGGGGTCTGGGCATTCATGCGGAGTAGTTGTACGCAAAATCGCGGAGAAGTAAACCGGCCTTCACTCCGGCGCGGCTGCGACAAGGTCGCGCCAGCGCTCGATCGACAGCCCCGACAGATATTCGCGCTGCATCGACGGGGTCAGCACCTCGATCATCACGGCATTTTCGAGCCACAATTCGATGACGCCGAACAGCGCGCCGCGCATCCGGTACCGCGTCAACCAGCCTTCGCGGCGGCCGATTTCATGGACTTCCTCGGCGGTCAGGGCGGTGGCGATGGCGATATGGGTGGCGGTGCGGGCGCTGGGCACCGGATCGTTGACCGCCTGGGCATCGCCGGAGCCATCTTCGTCGTCCGCCGGCACCAGAACCGATCCGAACGGATAGACCTCGATGGCGCTGTTGCGCGCGTCACCGGCCATGGCGATCCACGATCCGGCGGCCACGGGCGGGAAGGGCAGGGCGGCCCCACGCCACAGTTCGGCAATGATTTCTGCGACGCGCTGCGGTTCACCGGCGGCAATCGAGACATGGAAGATCATCGGGCAGGGTCCGTCGTTGCTGTGTTGGTGATATAGTTCACCAACACAGCAAGGTCAAGACCGGCGCGGCGGGATCAGGGGTGCGGCGTGCGCAGGCCGCTGTTGTCGGGCGCCACCGCCTGGCCCTGGATCGGGCCATAGCCGCTGTCGGGAAAGCTGGAGACACAGCCGGCGGTGCGGGCGCATTGCTGGTTGCCGGCATAATGATTATAGACGCAGCCGCCGAGGCCGAGCAGCAGCGTGACGGCAACGATTCTGATCATGCATTCCGGCCTTTGCGCACTTGTCTGCGGTGCAGCCTACAGGCGAAGCGGCGTCTGGGCCATGGGATTTTCGCGCCCCCTGTCTTGACAAAATTCACCCAATCGGTTAATTCTCCGCGCTTGCCATCGGGGGATCGACCATGCCGCACGAACAGCTGACCATCGCTGCCAGCGACGGCGATTGCCCCGCGCATGTCTTCACGCCCGCCGGCGGCGGCGGTGGCTCGGCGGTCATCATGTACATGGATGCCGGCGGCATCCGGCCGGGCGCGCTCGGCATGGCGGAACGGCTGGCCGATGCCGGCCATGTCGTGCTGCTGCCCGATCCCTTCTATCGCTATGGCGCCTATGGCCCGTTCGATCCGGTCGAGGTCTTCAAGGGGGATTTCCGCGCCATCCTCGGCCCGTTGATGGCGACGACCGGAAACGCAAGATCGGCGGCGGACACGGCGGCGTTTCTTGGCCATCTAGATACGCGCAGCGACGTCATGGGCAGCAAGGTCGGCGCCGTCGGTTTCTGCATGGGCGCCGGCATGGCGATCGCCGCGGCCGGCACGGTGCCCGATCGCTTCGCCGCGGTCGCCAGCTTCCACGGCGGCAACCTCGCGACCGATCGGCCCGACAGCCCGCACAGCTATGCGCCGCGCCTCCAGGCCGAAGTCTATGTCGCGGCCGCCGACAACGACAACAGCTACCCGCCCGAAATGGCGGCGCGATTCGAAGCGGCGCTGGGCGCGGCGGGGGTGACGTATCGCGCCGAAGTGTACGAAGGCGCCGCGCACGGCTGGATGATGCCGGATTTCCCGGTCTACGACGAAGCGGCGGCGGAGCGCGGGTGGCGGGAGATGCTGGGGCTGTTCGGGCGGACGTTGGGGTAGTGGCGGGATGGCGGGTAACGCCTAGCTGCCTTCGTCATTCTGAGCTGCAGACGATTTTTTAGACGCATTGTTATCAGGCGGGTAAAACACCCCTCAGCGGACCGATCGGAATCAGATGCTCCCGTATGTCGTAGCTGTCGCCGTTTACATAATCGGTACTTGGGCGCTTTACGAGCGCGCGAGCTATTTGCTGCCCAAGGATGCACCATGCAAACAACGAAGGATTTTTGCATTGGGTGCCTTGGCTATGGCTACGACGGTTCCCCTGTTGGTGGGATGTTTGATGATGGCCGGGGTTACTAATGGTGGCGCCTATGCCGCCACGACTGTCATTTCTGTACTAACGATTATTTGCGTTACATTGGTGTTTATGCAATACTCTTCGCGAAGCGGCGACGGCTAATGTGCTGCTGCTCTATTTCGTCAAGGCAGGCGCCACGGCCAAGCACCCCTGCCGCGACCCTCGCAACTCCCGCTTGCAGCGGTCGGCAAGGAGGATAACGTACCCCGTCAATGGTGTAGCCTTAGTGTAGCCTTAAGCGTGACAGCGTTGTTTTCAAACGCGAAATTCAAATCCCCGCCACGTCCTCTATGCTGAGCAAACTCGCATTGCCGCCCGCGCTGGTCGTGTCGGTGCTCACCGTCCGTTCGTGGACGAAGCGCAGCAGATAATGCGGCCCGCCCGCCTTGAAGCCGGTGCTGGAGCGGCCCTCGCCACTGTACGGCGGGAGATGCTGGCATTGTTTGGGCGGACGAGGGGGGTGAGCGAGAAGACACGGCAAGCTTCTATTGCGGGCTGTCCAATTTTGTTTTGAACCGAGCTGAAATATAGAAATAGTTAAGAATATAGATACCAGCAATAAAGCACAGCATGAATACCAATGCGGCGTCGTGGTACTGATTCGATTCGCGTCCTATGAACAAAGCGAAACAAGGAATCAAAAGCAATGGCAGTTTAAATTTCAATGTTGCGCGATAGGGCGCGTCTTCATCGCGGCCCTTGTTTATATCGTTCGCGATCGAAAAACGACATTTTGCATAAGCTGCATAATCAACCGCTATGAAAACGAAATAGGCGGTGACAAAAGAAATAATCGTCATTTGAAATGAACCTTGCCGCCCTTTTGGATGCCACTTACGCGCCAGTATATACGGCATGTTCTTGCCGAAATCACCGTGCCAGATTTTACCGTCCTGCCTACCCTCCGTGCGCTACCGCCTGCGGTGGCGATGGGGTGCGGGAGCAGACGGCGGGGGCTGCAAGGGTATCGCTTTAGTGCCGCCTTGAGCGTGACGGCGTTGCTCCAAATCGCGGATTTCAAATCCCCGCGACATCCTCGATGCTTAGCAGGCTCGCATTGCCGCCGGCGCTGGTCGTATCCGTGCTCACCGTCCGCTCGTGGATGAAACGCAGCAGATAATGCGGCCCGCCGGCCTTGAAGCCGGTGCCGGAACTGCCCTCGCCGCCGAACGGCTGGCTGCCGACGACAGCGCCGATCATCGAGCGGTTGATGTAGAGGTTGCCGACATGGGCGGTCTCCGTCACCGCCGCCGCGACTGACGCAATGCGGCTGTGCAGCCCCATCGTCAGGCCAAAGCCGAGCGCGTTCACCGCGCCGATGGTTTCGGGCAGGGTGCCGGCCTTCCAGGTCACGACATGCAGGATCGGCCCGAACCATTCCTGGGTCAGCTCCGCAATGCTGTCGAGGCGGATCACCGTCGGCGCGATGAAGTCGCCGGCCGGCGCGTCGAGCGCATGGACCCAGCGGCGGCGCTGCGCCTGGCGGTAGGTTTCCAGCCGGTCGTACGACGCCGTGTCGATCACCGGGCCCACGTCCGTGGCCGGATCGGCCGGCGCGCCGATGACCAGCGTGTCCATGGCGCCCTTCAGCATCTCCAGCGTGCGGTCGGCGACATCCTCCTGCACCAGCAGCAGGCGCAGCGCCGAACAGCGCTGCCCGGCGCTGCGGAAGGCGCTGGTGATGACGTCCTGCACGACCTGTTCGGTCAACGCGGTCGAATCGACGATCATCGCGTTGATGCCGCCGGTTTCGGCGATCAGCGGCACCAGCGGCCGCGTCTCGTCGTCGAGCAGCGCGCGCGCGATGCGGCGTGCGGTCGCCGTGCTGCCGGTGAAGGCGACCCCTGCAACCCGCGGGTCGCGGACCAGCGCATCGCCGACCTCGCCGCCGCCGGTGACGAGGCGCAGTGCGTCCTTTGGAATGCCGGCCTCATACGCCAGCTTTACCGCCGCAGCAGCGATGGCCGGCGTCTGCGGCGCCGGCTTGGCGACGACGGTATTGCCGGCGACCAGCGCGGCGCTGACCTGGCCGAGGAAGATCGCCAGCGGGAAGTTCCAGGGCGCGATGCAGGCAAAGACACCGCGACCTTCCAGCCGCAGTTCGTTGCGTTCGCCGGTCGGGCCGGGCAGCAGCTGCGGCACGAATTTGGCGCGCGCCTCGGCAGCGTAATAGCGGCAGAAGTCGACCGCTTCCCGCACTTCGGCGAGCGCGTCGGGGATGGTCTTCCTCGCCTCATGGACGCAAATCGCCATCAGCGTTTCGCGGTCGCGTTCGAGCAGGTCGGCGAGGCGATCGAGCGCCGCCGCACGCGCGGCGACGGGGGTGGCAACCCAGGCCGGGAAGGCGCGATCGGCGGCGTCGACGGCCTCGGCGACATCCGCTGTCGTGCCCGCCACGGGCGCGGTCGGCAACCGGAATGCCGCGATATTGCTGGCCACCCGCGCCAGCACGGCTTCATCGCCAAGGTCGATCCCGGCGCTGTTGTCGCGGCTGTCGCCATACAGCCGCACCGGCTGCGGGATCGACGGGTGGGGGCGGCCGCCGACACTGGCGATCTTTGCCGCCGGGTCGGCGAGCAGCACATCGTCGCTGATGCTGGCGTCGGCGAGCTGGTGGACAAAGCTCGAGTTCGCGCCATTTTCGAGCAGCCGCCGCACCAGATAGGCGAGCAGGTCGCGATGGCCGCCGACCGGCGCATAGGTCCGGCATTTGTAACCGTCCTCGCGCACCAGCCGTTCGAACAGCCCTTCGCCCATGCCGTGCAGCCGCTGGAATTCGAAATCGCGCGCATCGCCGGCCCATTCGAGGATGGTGGCGACGGTCAGCGCATTGTGGCTGGCAAAGGCCGGGTAGATGTTGGGCGCCGCCAGCATGTCATGGGCGCAGGCGAGGTACGACACGTCGGTCGCCGCCTTCCGCGTGAACAGCGGATAATCGGCGAGGCCGGCCTCCTGCGTCCGCTTGATCTCGCTGTCCCAATAGGCGCCCTTGACGAGGCGGACGGTCAGGCGCTGGCCGGTGTCGGCGCCGAGCGCCTGCGCCCAGGCGACGACGGCGCGGGCGCGCTTGCCATAGCCCTGCGCCGCCATGCCGAAGCCGTCCCAGCCCTGCAGCTGCGGATCGCGCGCGACCGCCTCGATGATGTCGAGGCTCATCATCAGCCGTTCGGATTCCTCGGCATCGACCGTCAGCCCGATGCCGCTGGCGGCGGCCGAGCGCGCGAGGTCGCGGACCATCTCGATCAGCGCCGGGACAGCCGTGGCGGCATGGGCGGTTTCATAGCGCGGGTGAAGCGCGGAGAGCTTGACCGAAACCGAATGACGATCGGTAATGTGGTTCGCCTTCGCCGCCTTGGCGGTGTCGCGGATGGCGGCCTGGTAGCTGGCGAAGTAGCGCGCGCCGTCCTCATAGGTGCGGGCCGCCTCGCCGAGCATGTCGAAGCTCGCCGTGAAGCCGCGATTGTCCTTGTCGTCGCTGCGCTCCAGCGCCTCGTCGATGGTGCGGCCCATGACGAATACCTGCCCCATCATGCGCATCGCGGCGCCGACAGCCTGGCGCACAAAGGGTTCGCCAGCCCGGGCGACGAGGCGCTTGAGGACGCTCGACTTGCCGTCCTCGCCCAATAGCGCCCGGGTCATCACCAGCCCCCAGGTTGCCGAATTGACCAGCGCCGAATCGGATTCGCCGGCGTGCGCCGACCAGTCGGCGGTGCCGATCTTGTCACGGATCAGCGCGTCGGCGGTTTCCGCATCGGGAACGCGCAGAAAGGCTTCGGCAAGGCTGAGCAGCGCGACGCCTTCGGCGGTGTTGAGGCGATATTGCTGGAGGAAGCGGTTGACCCAGCCCTCCGTCTGCGCGGCGCGCAAATCGGCGAGCAGGCCGAGCGCGCGGCCGACGACGGCCTCGCGCGCGGCGGGCGCCAGCGTCGCAGTGGGCAACAGCCCGGCCAGCACATCGGGCTCGGCGGCACGGTGGAGGGTGCGCATCCGGCTGCGCGCGGCATCGAGGCTGGTCATTGGCTTGCTGTAGCGGTGCCGGCGCACGGGGGAAAGCGCCCCGGTGAGGTGCCCGCGTTTGCCAATCCGGTTGACGCTTACGTCACCCCGCGCCTAGGTTGCCGCCAAACAACCTTGGGGATTTCGAGATGGCAAGACAGCCGCTGCCGCTGGCCGAGTACCAGGCCTTGGTGGGCACCGAAGTCGGCGTGTCCGACTGGATCCTGGTCGACCAGGCGAAGATCGATGCCTTTGCCGAAGTCACCGGCGACCACCAGTTCATCCACGTCAATCCCGAGCTGGCGAAGCAGACGCCGTTCGGCACCACGATCGCCCATGGTTACCTGACGCTCAGCCTGTGTGCGGTGTTCGCCTATGGCGCGATGCCGGGCATCGCCGGGGCGCGGATGGGGGTCAATTACGGCCTCAACAAGGTGCGGTTCATGGCGCCGGTGAAGTCGGGCAGCAAGGTGCGGGGCCGGTTCAAACTGGTCGATGTCACCCAGCGCCCCGATGGCGCGTGGCAGACGACGAGCACCGTCACTGTCGAGATCGAAGGCGAGACCAAGCCGGCGCTCGCCGCCGAATGGATCACGCTGACCTACGTTTGAGGCCGGAAATCGGAGAGCGTCGCATGAGCCGTATCGGACTGTTGCAGAAACCCTGGCCCGAAGCCTTTGCCGCGACGATCGAGAAGATCGTGCCGCCGGGTACCGAGCCGCTGGCGCTGTTCACCTCGGTGGGGCAAAGCCAGAAGGCGCTCGATCGCTTCCTCGGCGGTGCTGTCGCCGGCAAGGGTGCGATCGATTTCCACACCCGCGAGATCACCATCCAGCGCACCACCGCGAAAACCGGCTGCGAATATGAATGGGGCATCCATAGCAAGCTGTTCGCCGCCAAGGCCGGATTGTCCGACGCCCAGGTGCGATCGACCTTCGACGGCGATGCCGACGACGGCAATTGGGAGGCGGCGGACGCGGCGGTGATCGCCAGCGTCGATGCTTTGCTCGCCAACAAGAAACTGACCGATGCCGAATTCGCGCGGCTGGCGGCGCATTTCGACACCGCCGCGATCCTCGAGATCATCCAGCTGATCGCGTTTTATCATGGCGTCGCCCTGCTCACCGGGGCGATCGCCCTGCCATCCGAACCCGGCATGGGGCGGTTTCCGACCTAGGCCACCCTCACCCTCCCACTCGCCAAGTGGCGAGCGGGCCCCTCCCTCTCCCCGGCCGGGAGAGGGGCAGACAGAAGGACATTCCCATGCGTGAAGCCGTCATCGTTTCCACCGCCCGTACTCCCATCGGCAAGGCCTATCGCGGTGCGTTCAACGCAACGCCGTCGCCGACGTTGGGCGGCCATGCCATCAAACACGCCGTCGCGCGCGCCAAGCTGGAAGGCGGCGAGATCGACGATGTCGTCATGGGTGCCGCGCTTCAGCAGGGGGTCCAGGGCGGCAACATCGCGCGCACGGCGCTGCTCCGCGCCGGGCTGCCGGTCACGGTGTCGGGCCAGTCGATGGACCGCCAGTGCTCGTCGGGCGTGATGGCCATCGCCACTGCTGCCAAGCAGATCATCGTCGACGGCATGCAGATCGCTGTCGGCGCCGGCATCGATTCGATCTCGATGGTCCAGAACGACAAGATGCGCGTCGGCGCCGATCCGTCGCTCGTTGCCATGCATCCGGCGATCTACATGCCGATGCTGCAGACCGCCGAGATCGTCGCCAAGCGCTATAACGTCAGCCGCGATCGCCAGGACGAGTATGGCTATCAGTCGCAGATGCGCACCGCGGCGGCGCAGGCTGCCGGCAAGTTCGATGCCGAGATCGTGCCGATGACCACGACGATGCAGATGGTCAACAAGGAAACCAAGGAAGTCACCAGCCACGAGGTGACGCTGTCGAAGGACGAAGGCAATCGCCCGGAAACGACGCTCGAAAGCCTGAAGGGCCTGAAGCCGGTCATCGAAGGCGGCGTCATCACCGCCGGCAATGCCAGCCAGCTGTCGGACGGCGCCTCGGCAAGCGTGCTGATGGAGGCCGGCGAAGCGGCGCGGCGTGGGTTGACGCTGCTCGGTGCCTATCGCGGCATGGCGGTGGCGGGGCTGGAGCCCGACGAGATGGGCATCGGCCCGATCTATGCGGTGCCCAAGCTGCTCAAGGCCAACGGCCTGACGATGAACGATATCGGCCTGTGGGAGCTGAACGAGGCATTCGCAGTGCAGGTGCTGCATTGCGCCGATGTGCTCGGCATCGATCCGGAACTGCTCAACGTCAACGGCGGCGCGATCTCGATCGGCCACCCCTATGGCATGACCGGCGCGCGCTGCACCGGCCACGCGCTGATCGAAGGCAAGCGCCGCGGTGCCAAATATGTCGTCGTGACGATGTGCGTCGGCGGCGGCATGGGCGCTGCCGGGTTGTTCGAGGTTTACTAAGCGCGGCCGGGCGCAACGACACGATTGCGCAGCGATCGGTTGTTGCGCGCGGACTCGCGCGCAGTCGGCCATCGGGCCGGCCGGCACGCTGCCGGCCGAACCCGTCTGACGTTACGTCACGGCTTTGCCGGGACGCTCACCAAAGGATCGGCAACCGGCCTGCGGTTTACGATCACCCAGACCAGCGCGAGCACCACGACCAGAAAGCCGCCTGCCGCTGTCCGTCCGACCTGTGACGGCCCGTAATAAACGGTGTGGAACGCCCCCCAGCCGCAGGTGAGCAGCAACAGCGCATAGAGCAATGACCGTTCCCAGCGGCCGCCGCTGGCGACCAGCGCCGGCAGCAGCAGCGCCAGCCCGGCGCCCATCACCGGCATGTCGTAATCATAGGCATAGGGGCTGATGACCAGCGACACGCAGGCGGCAAAGCCCAGCGCCTGCGTGGGCGGCAGCCGGCGCTGCGCGATGACGACGCCGGCAAGCGCGGTCAGCGCCACGATCGCCTGGCCGGAGAGTGCCACCGATGCCGGCAGCCCGGCGGACCGTAGCGAGGCATAGGCCGAAACCATCCGGCAGAACGGGTAGAATCGCCCCTGTAAAAACCCCGCAGTGTTGCGGATGCCGGCAAGGAACGCGTCCCAGATGTCGGGGGACAGCAGCAGCACCGGCAGCAGCGAGGCGATGCCCACCGTCAGTGCCGCGACGAAAAATGTCTGCCAGCGGCGGTCGACGACGACATACAGCGCCAGCGCGACGGCGAGGTGCGGCTTGATGATCATCAGCCCCAGCGGGATACCCGCCCAGCTGCGGCGGTCGCGCAGCCCGATCACCGCGAGCCCGATCAGCACCCCGGTCAACAGCCCATTCTGGCCAAAGAACACCACGGCACAAATTGGCAGCACCAGCAGCACCAGCATGGTGACAAAGCCATCACCGGCGGCGCGGCGGATCACCCACAGATAGGCAGCAGCGGTCAGCCCAAAGAACAGCCCGAACGACAGCCCGCGCGGCAGCAGTGCCAGCGGCGCGATGACGAGGTTGTACGGCGGCGGATAGCTCCAGGTCAGCCGGTAGTTCTTGCCCATCAGCTCGATCTGCTGCTTGACGTATTGCGGATAGTCGTAGGACGCGAGAATGTCGCCGCGCAGCACGATCCTCGATCCCATGTAAAAGGCATCGAAATCCGAAGTCGTCGGCTTGCCGACCACGCCCCAATGGGCAAGCGTCGCGTTGAGCACCATGAAGATGATGATGCCGAGCAACAGCATCAGGTAGATGCCGCGCAGCCGCGAACGCTGTGCCGATTCGACGATATCTGCCAGCATTTGCGGCCGTTGCCCCCGTCTGCGCCGCCGGATCGGGGCCTGCTGACCAGTGGCGCAAGCGGTGCGCAATTTCCACGCATTTGTTGCAGCGCACCGCAGGATTGGCCATTTGCCCGAATATCGGGCATGGAGACGCCGATATGTCATTTACATCCCTGCCGCCGCTTCTCGCCGAAGCGCTCTCCGCCCGTGGCTATGCCGCGCCCACCCCCGTCCAGGCCGCCGTGCTCGAACCCGAAGCCGAGGGCCGCGACCTCATCGTTTCCGCCCAAACGGGCTCGGGCAAGACCGTTGCCTTTGGTGTCGCCATGGCACCGCAGCTGCTGGGCGACGACGGCCGTACCGATCGTGCCGGCGCGCCACTGGCGCTGGTCATCGCACCGACGCGCGAGCTGGCGCTGCAGGTCAGCCGCGAACTCGTCTGGCTGTATGGCAAGACCGGCGCGCGCATCGCCACTTGCGTCGGCGGCATGGACGCGTCGAAGGAACGCAAGCTGCTCAACCAGGGCACGCATATCGTCGTCGGCACGCCGGGCCGGCTGCGCGATCACCTCGAGCGTGGCGCTCTCAACCTCGCGCAGATCAAGGTCGCCATCCTCGACGAAGCCGACGAGATGCTCGACATGGGCTTTCGCGAGGATCTCGAGCAGATCCTCGATGCGACGCCGGAGGCGCGGCGCACCTTCATGTTCTCGGCAACGATGCCCAAGCCGATCCTGGCGCTGGCCAAGCGCTATCAGAAGGACGCGCTGCGCATTTCGACCGTCGGTGAAGACCGCGGCCATGGCGACATCGCCTATCAAGCCGTCACCGTCGCGCCCGCCGATATCGAAAATGCCGTCGTCAACCTGCTGCGGTTCCACGAGGCGCCGACGGCAATGCTGTTCTGCGCGACGCGCGACAATGTCCGCCACCTCCACGCCAGCCTGATCGAGCGCGGCTTCGATGCCGTCGCGCTGTCGGGCGAGCATAGCCAGAACGAGCGCAACCAGGCGCTGCAGGCGCTGCGCGACCGCCGCGCGCGCGTTTGCGTCGCGACCGACGTCGCGGCGCGCGGGATCGATTTGCCGACCTTGAGCCTGGTGGTTCACGTCGAGTTGCCGCGCGATGCCGAAACGTTGCAGCATCGCTCCGGCCGCACCGGCCGAGCG
>JBBQKM010000015.1:0-20094 GCA_038326915.1 Sphingomonadales bacterium | reverse complement strand
CGCGCTCGAGCCCGCGGAACGCGAAGATCTTCGAGGCGCGGCCTTCCTCGACAACCTTGCCATCAGGGTTGAGCGCGCGGATCTGGGTGTTGAGGCGCAGCGTGCCCGACAGGATGCGGCCGGTCAAAATGCGGCCGACGAAATTGTCGCGATCGAGCAGCGAAACGAGCATCTTGAACTCGCCGTCGACATCGGCGGCCGGCGGCGGCACATGCGCGACGATGGTTTCGAACAGCGGCGTCAGGTCGCCCGAACGCACCTCGCTGTCGCGCCCGGCATAGCCGTTGCGGCCCGATGCGAAGATTACCGGGAAATCCAATTGGTCGTCATTGGCTTCCAGCGTCACGAACAGGTCGAACACCTCGTCGAGCACTTCCTGGGCGCGGGCATCGGGGCGATCGATCTTGTTGACGACGACGATCGGGCGCAGCCCCAGCGCCAAGGCTTTTCCGGTGACGAATTTCGTCTGCGGCATCGGGCCTTCGGCGGCATCCACAAGCAGCACGACGCCATCGACCATCGACAGGATACGCTCCACCTCGCCGCCGAAATCGGCGTGTCCGGGGGTGTCGACGATGTTGATGTGCGTCGTTTCGTTGTTGGTCTTGTCGGTCCATTCGATCGACGTGCACTTGGCCAGAATCGTGATGCCGCGTTCTTTTTCAAGATCGTTCGAATCCATCGCGCGTTCGGCGACGCGCTGGTTGTCGCGGAACGTCCCCGACTGGCGGAACAGCTGGTCCACAAGGGTGGTCTTGCCATGATCGACGTGCGCGATGATCGCGATATTACGCAGTGCCATTGAAATCTGGATCCTGTGGGGCTGCCCGAAACGCCCCCCGAAAACGTCCGGAGGCGCCGCGCGGTTCGTCAAGTCTATGGTGTCAAGCGCGGCCCCATAGCCGCTTTGATGCGCCGCAACAAGGTCGGGCGCACCCGCCGCCACACAATGCGCTGCGCCAGGGTGGCGCAAAATGGCGGCAGACAGCGATTTCGCGCCGGCCGGCGGCGGCGATTCGGCCGGGCGGCGCATTGACTTGCGCCAGCCCCCCCGGCACGAAGGCACAAGATGCACGACGGACCGGCGCACGCCGGCAGCATGAGGGATATTGCGGCGTGGAGTTGGTTGACAGTGGCGGGCCCGGCGGCAAACGCACCGGTGCCATGCTGGCGGCGGCGCGCACCGCGGCGGGCCTTGAACTCACCGATGTCGCCCGCGAAACCCGCGTGCCGCTGCGCCACCTGAAGGCGCTGGAGGCCGACCGCCACGAAGACCTGCCGGCGCTGCCCTATGCCATCGGTTTCGTGAAATCCTTTGCGCGGATGGTCGGCCTCGACCCCGAAACCGTCGCCACCCAGTTCCGCAGCGAAACATCGAAGGTGCCGCATGTGCCGGTGGCGCTGTCGCTCGAACCGCTCGATGAACGCCGGCTGCCGTCGCGCAGCCTCGTCGTCGCCAGTATTGCCATCGTCGTCGCCATCATCGCCGGTCTGTCGGCATGGGGATCGGGGATGTTCGACCCGGCGCCGCCCGCCGCGCCGCTGGTCGCCACGGCGCCCGAATCCGTCATGCCCGACACCACGACGCCCGATGCGGCGGCTCAAACCGTTCCCGGCGCTGCGGCCACCGACCCCGCCGTCACCCCGGCGGTGGCCTCGCTGCCCGGCGCTACCGCGGCTGGCCCGGTGGTGCTGACCGCCAAGGAAGAAGTCTGGGTGAAAATCTATGACAAGGCGACCAAAACCAGCGCCAAGATCGGCGTGCTCCAGCCCGGCGAAAGCTATACCGTGCCGGCCAGCCCGCCCGGGCTGATGCTGTGGACGGGCAAGGCCGGCGCGCTGACCGTCACCGTCGCCGGCAAGGCGTTACCGCCGCTTGGCGGTCCAGTCGATACCGTCCGCGATGTCAGCCTGGCGGCGGCCGACCTGATCGCGCGCAGCCAGCCTGCGGCGGCGGTGCCCGGCGCGCCGGCGGGTCCGAAACCGATCGCCACCGTGCCCGGGGCCTGAACCATGATGCGTGTCGTGTTGCTTGTGTCGGCGCTGGCCGTGCCGTTGCTGTCCACCGCTGCGGCGGCGCAGGATCTCGATCCGGTGCGCGTCGAAAAACGCGTCGGCAAGCTCGAATCCGAAATGCGCGCCGTGCAGCGCAAGGTGTTTCCCGGCGGCGACCCCAAATATTTCGAACCCGAAATCACAGCCCCGGTGGCCACCCCGCCCGAAACCATCGGCAACCCGGCGTCGCAGCCGCTGGTCGACCTTTCCGAACGCGTCGGCCAGCTGGAGGCGCAGCTGCGCACCATCACCGGCCAGGCCGAGGCCAACCAGTTCAAGCTGCGTCAGCTCGAAGAAGCGCAGACGAAATTGCGCGGCGATCTCGAATTCCGGCTGAACGCGCTGGAGGGCAATGGCCCGGCCGCGGCACCCGTGCCCGGCGGCGCCGCTGCAGCCGTGACGCCGCCAGCACGCCCCGGCACGCGCCCGCCGGTGGCGGCAACCCCACCAGCCGCACCGGCCACCGCCGACGCCGCGTGGAAAGCCGCCTATGCCGAGGCGCTGGCCAAGGACTGGCCGGGCACCGAAACCGCGATGACCGATTTCCTCACCGCCTGGCCGAAATCGCCGCGGGTGCCGCAGGCGCGCTATTGGCTCGGGCGCAGCCATGCCGCGCGTGACCAGCATGCCGAGGCGGCGCGCGCCTATCTCGAACTCTACAAGACCGCACCGCGCGACCCGCGCGCGCAGGATGCGCTGATTGGCCTCGCCACGGCGATGAACGGGCTGAAAAAGCCCAAGGATGCCTGCCGCGTGCTCGGCGAGCTCGATGTCGTCTATGGGCCGAAACTGACGCCGGCGCAGCAGGCCGAGGCCAAGGCGCTGCGCGGCAAGGCAAAGTGCGAGGCATGAGCGGCATATGCGCCTCGCTCCGCTTCTCGAGGCCGGGCTCGGCCGCAGCCTAGGCGCGCACGAACCGTTGGCGCTCGCCGTTTCGGGCGGACCCGACAGTATCGCGCTGCTGGTGCTGGCGGCGGCGGCGTTTCCCGGCCGGATCACCGCGCTGACCGTCGATCACGCCCTGCGCGACGGCAGCGCTGCCGAGGCGGCGGTGGTCGCCGCGGCCTGTGCGGCGCGCGGCATTCCCCATCATGTCCTGCGCTGGCAGGGCGCGAAGCCGGACGCCAACCTCCAGGCCGCCGCGCGCGACGCCCGCTATGCGCTGATGACCGGCTGGTGCGCCGGGCATGGCCACGCGCTGCTGCTCACCGCGCATCACGCCGATGACCAGGCCGAAACCCTGCTGATGCGGCTGGGGCGCGGCAGTGGCAGCGCCGGGCTCGCCGGCATCCGGGCGGCGCGCGACCTGGGGCAGGGGGTGACGCTGGTGCGGCCGCTGCTCGGGGTGCGGCGCGCGGCACTGCACGCCATCGCCGCCGCCAGCGGCTGGCCGGTCGCCGACGATCCGTCGAACCGCAACCCGCGCTTTGCCCGCACGGCGGCGCGCGCGATGCTCGCCGCGACGCCGTGGCTCGACGCGGGGCGAATGGCCGATGCGGCGGCGCACTTCGCCGCCGCCGAGGCGGCGCTGATCTGGGTCGTGGAGCGCGCCTGGGCGGGTAATGTCGTGATGTCAGCGGACGAAATCCGCATCGATGCGGCTGGCCTGCCGGTCGAATTGCAGCGCCGGCTGGTTGAACGCGCAATCAAGCATTTTGCCCCCGAAACACCGCTTCGCGGCGGCGACATCGCGCGGCTGGTCGCCCGGCTCGCTGCCGGCGGCACCGCCACGCTGGCCGGCGTGCGCGCCAGCGGCGGCGGCGCAGCGGCGCAACTGTGGCATTTTTCCCGCGCTCGCCCTCGAAAAACACCCGGAATGGCGGGCAATTTCGGATAAGATGGGCCAAAGGCGAGGCAGAATCGCGCAGGCCGATTGCAAGACCGCGCAGGACGCCTATCTTTGCTGTTGAGTTCTCACTTCGACTCGTCAGCGGAAAGCCGTGTTCATGGCCGATAACAACAAGCGACCCCCAAGCCCCTGGATGAAGAATCTCGGCCTGTGGCTGGTGATTCTGTTCGGGCTCGTGGTCGTCGTCAACGTCATGCAGGGGCCGTCGCGTTCTGCGGACAACGGCAGCACGCTCGCCTATTCGGATTTCCTGACCAAGGTCGACGAAGGCGCGATCAAATCCGCCGAAATCCGCGGTGCGGAGATCGTCGGCAAGACCGCTTCGGACGAGGATTACCGCACCTTCAACCCCGGCGACGACAAATTGGTCGATCGCCTGCGCGGCAAGAACGTGCGTTTCGATGCAAAGCCCGAGGAAAGCCGCAGCCTGATCGCCCAGTTGTTCTTCAATATGCTGCCGTTCGTGCTGATGATCGGCATCTGGATCTTCGTGATGCGCCAGATGCAGAACGGCGCCGGCCGCGGCGCCATGGGTTTCGGCAAGAGCCGCGCCAAGCTGCTCGTCGCCAAGGAAGGCCGCGTCACCTTCGATGATGTCGCCGGCATCGACGAAGCCCGTGAAGAGCTGCAGGAAATCGTCGATTTCCTCAAGGATCCGGGCCGTTTCCACCGCCTTGGCGGCAAGATTCCCAAGGGTGCGCTGCTCGTCGGCCCCCCGGGCACTGGCAAGACTTTGCTCGCCCGCGCCATCGCCGGCGAAGCCAATGTGCCGTTCTTCAATATCTCGGGCTCGGATTTCGTCGAAATGTTCGTCGGCGTCGGCGCCTCCCGCGTCCGCGACATGTTCGAACAGGGCAAGAAAGCTGCGCCGTGCATCATCTTCATCGATGAAATCGACGCGGTCGGCCGCTCGCGCGGTGCCGGCCTTGGCGGCGGCAACGACGAACGCGAGCAGACGCTCAACCAGCTGCTCGTCGAAATGGACGGTTTCGATGCCAATGAAGGCATCATCATCGTCGCCGCGACCAACCGCCCCGATGTTCTCGACCCCGCGCTGCTGCGTCCGGGCCGCTTCGATCGCCAGGTTGTCGTCGGCCGGCCGGATATCGAGGGCCGTGAAAAGATCCTCGCCGTCCACATGAAGAAGGTGCCGCTGGCCCCCGACGTCAACGCGCGCACCATCGCGCGTGGCACGCCGGGCTTTTCGGGCGCCGATCTCGCCAACCTCGTAAACGAGGCGGCGCTGCTCGAGGCGCGACTTCGAAGACGCCAAGGACAAGGTCCTGATGGGTGTCGAACGCAAGTCGATGGTGATGACCGAGGACGAAAAGAAGATGACCGCGTACCACGAGGCCGGCCACGCCGTCGTCTCGATGCACGAGGCCGCGTCGGATCCGATCCACAAGGCCACCATCATCCCGCGTGGCCGCGCGCTCGGCATGGTCATGCGCCTGCCCGAACGCGACCAGTACAGCTATCATCGCGACAAGATGTACGCCAATTTGTCGGTGTCGATGGGCGGCCGTGTCGCCGAGGAACTGATCTTCGGCCATGACAAGGTGTCGTCGGGTGCCTCGTCGGACATCAGCTATGCGACCGATCTCGCCCGCTCGATGGTCACGCAATGGGGCATGAGCGACAAGCTCGGCCCGTTGAAATACGCCGACAACCAGGAAGAAGTCTTCCTCGGCCACAGCGTGACGCGCACCCAGAACGTCAGCGAGCAGACCGCCCAGCTGATCGATGCCGAAGTCCGCGCCATCGTCACCGTCGGCTATGACCGCGCCAAGCAGGTGCTGAGCGACAATGTCGACCAGCTCCATGCACTTGCGAGCGCGCTGCTCGAGCTCGAAACCCTGTCGGGTGACGAGATCAAGAAGGTGCTGGCGGGTGAAACCATCGACCGTTCGGCGACCACCGGCACCCCGGCATCGCGCCCGGCAACCGGGGTTTCGGCAATCCCGAAGACCGGGCGACGCGGTGGCTTCGGCGAGCCGGCCCCGCAGGCGTAGCGCGGCGCACGCGTAGCGAAGCTATGCGGCGACTCGCGCAAGCCCGGCGAGCCGGGCGGCGGGGCACCCCCGCCGAACCGGTCTCACGTCAGCCGCGGCTTTGCCGCGGCGCCTGAATCAAGGGGCCGTCCGGCAACGGGCGGCCCCTTTTTCGTGTCTCCGGCAGGGCACCGACCGTGATGCTTCCCCACGGCCGCGTCGCTGGCGAAGCGTGCAAGCGCAGCCTGTGCAGTCACGCTTCTGTAATGGGCCGATCAGTATTGCACGAATACTATAGTTCCGGCATCAATGCTTTCGATGTGGGGGCACAGCGACATGCAGATCGATTGCATCGATGAACAACCGGGATCGGCGCGCCAGCTGGCGGTAACCTTGTCGGTGGCGGCGCCCGATATTTCGGCGCGCGATCTTGTCCGCGCCCGTGTCGAGATCGAGGCCGAAGGCGCCTTTGCTGCGGAGGAACCGGCACGTATTCGCCGCTGGCTGGTCCAGCCCGACGCGATCGAGACGCTGCTCAATGGTGCGCGCGACCCCTTCCTGCCGCCGCGAACACCCAAGCTTCCCGATATCGAGGCGATGGTCGCGACCGCGCTCGAAGGCTTTGAATCCGGCAGCTTTTTCCTGTTCGTCGACGATCGCCAGGTCACCTCGCTCGACGAACGCATCCTGCTCAGGGCGACGAGCGAAGTCGTGTTCCTGAAACTCGTCGCGCTGAAGGGCGGCTGATGTCGCTGCTGAAGGCGCTGTTCGGCAAGGGCAAGGTGGCGACAGTCCGGGCCTATCGTCCCGAACTGGCGGATGACGCCATCGACACGCCGGCGTTGCGCCGCGATTTCGACAATCCGCGCCACCCGATGCTGCGCCAGGCCATCGCCGAAGTGGCGGCGATCGCAGAAGCCGACCTTCGCGCGCATCGCCGATCGCCGCAATTTATCGCCGGCCTGGCGGCATTGACCGCCGCCGATGCGCCGGCACTTGCGGCCGATGCGGCGCTGCGCTTGCCGCTGGTGCGAGGCAGGGATGACCCGCGCTACCGGGCCCTGGAAATCATGCTGGAAGCCGTGGTGGAGCGTGCCGAAGCGCTGGCCCTGCCGTGGAACCCGGCGCTGCCGCGGCCGACCTTTACCGGCGCGCAACTCATCGATATCGCCTGGGGGCTCGGCGGACTGCTCGAATTCAAGTTCCAGGTCGACGGCTTTCACAAGCTGCTCAAGATGTTCCTGCACGGCCTCGACACCAGCGGCACCACTGCCGACCCGCAGGTTCGCGCCGCGCTGACACTGTTGCTGCAGCGGGTCGGCGAGGCGGATATCAGTACGCGGTTGCGGCTGGCGTTTGCCGAAGCGCTCGTCGAGCGGCTCGGGGTGCCGCGTAGTGCCAGCCCGACATTGGTGGCGTGGGACAAGGATGTGGCGGTGCGCACGGCGCGGCGCGATGCGGTCATGGCGGCAGCCGGGCCGCACCTCGCGCCGGTCGTCGCCATCGCCTTCGACACCCCGCGGCAGCTTCGCGGCGGTCCGGCAACCGTGCCGGCCGTGCAGGCGCTGCTGGCGGCCGGGCCGGCGGCGCTGGGCGATGCGCTGGTGGCGATGGCGCGGATCGAGCGCGATTTCCGGGCGCCGCCCTGCACGCACTGGGGCTGGCTGGCGCAGGAACAGGGCAAATTCAACGTCGAACCCCGCGAAGACGGGCACCACAGTGTTTTCGACCTGGTGCGGGCGGTGATCCTGCGCAAGAAAATCCTGATCGGTGATGCCGAAATGGCGGCCCTGGTTGCCGAAGTGCAGGCCTATCCGACCTATTTCACCGCGCGGGGCAAGCCGGAGAGCAACAGCTACCGGTCGCGGGCGTTCCTCGACCAGGCGGTCGGCGTCGCGCGCCGGCCCGAAGCCACGGCGACGCGCGCGGCCTTGCTGGCGCTGCTGGCCAACGCGCCGACCGGCAGGCAATTCCTGCTACCCGCCGAATGGCGCGACGCGATCGTTGCCGCCACCGGCCATGATCTCGGCGCGGCGCCCGCCTTGCCGTTGCCGGCCATCGACCCCGGCGATTATCGCGCAATCGACAAGCTGACGGCGCATTTCGCCAACATCGGCGATCTCCGCCTCCACGATCCGGCGCACACCGGCTATCTGGCGGGCCTTGTCGCGGCACCCGATACACTGGCGCCGGCGGCACCCGATCCGAGACTGCGATTCCAGAATGATTTCGAGCGGGAACTGCGCAATGCGATGCAATTGAAGGCCGCGGCCCAAGTGGTCCAGGCCGAATTGGCGGCGCTGCAGCCGCTGCCGGCCGAGGCAGCGACCGCCTTGCGCGACTTCGGCGCGCTTTGCGCGCGCCTGGAAGGAAAGGCGGCGCCGACGGCGAAATGGCTCGCCGAGGCACGGCGGCTGGTGGCGGCGCTGCCCGCCGGCCTCGCGCTGCAGCAATTGCGGTCGTTGACCGCCAATCCCATCCCCGACCAACCGCTACGGATGGCCGGCCAGGAATATCTGCGCGGGCTGATCTTCCTGTCGGCGGATTGGCCGGCGGCGCAGATCGGGGCGTTGCTTGCCGATTACGCCCTCGCCAAATGCTACCAGACCGTACCCGGCTTTGGCATCCGCGCCGAAAGGCTGGGCAATGCCTGCCTGTGGGCGCTGATCGCTCTGCCCGGTGGCGCCGGCGTGCCCTATCTGGCGCGCATGTTGACGCGGGTGAAATACCCCAAGATCCGCAAGAAACTCGACGCGGCGCTCAACGAGGCCGCCGCCGCCGCCGGGCTCAGCCGCGGCGCGCTCGATGAATTGAGCGTGCCGACCCACGGGCTCGATGGCGACGGCAGCATCACGGTGTCGGTGGGCGACGGCCAGGCGGTGATCGCCATCGCCGGCAACCGCGATGTCGCGACGCGCTGGGTGACCGCCGACGGCAAGACCGTCAAATCACCGGGCGTCGCCATGAAGGCCGACAAGGCCGGGCTGGCCGCCGCCAAGGCGCTGGCCGGCGAAATCGCCGCCGACCTTGGTGCCCAGACCGTGCGGCTGCAGCGGATTTATCTCGAAGCGCGCGACTGGCCCATCGCCGAATGGCGGGCGCGGTATCTCGAGCAGCCGTTGCTGCGCGGGCTTTCGCAGCGGCTGCTGTGGTGGCTCGATGCCGGCGGCACGCGCATCGCGGTGCTGCCGCGCGGCGACGTGCTGACCGATGTCGATGGCAACATCATCGCCGCTGCCGACGCGCGTATCGCGCTCTGGCATCCGATCGACGACGATCCGGCGCAGGTGCTGCGCTGGCGCGACCGTATCGAGGCGCTGGCCATCGTCCAGCCGTTCGCCCAGGTGTGGCGGGAAATCTATCGCCTGACCGATGCCGAGATCGCCACCGGCACCTATTCGAACCGCTGGGCCGGGCATATCCTGAAACAGCACCAGTTCATGACGCTGGCGCGGCTCAACGGCTGGACGGTGACGCACCGCATGTGGGTCGATGCGCCCAATGATGCGCCGGCGCATATCGTCGTGCCGGCGCATGGCCTGGTCGCCGATTACTGGGTCGAAGGCGCCGGCGGCGATGACCCCGAAGTGCTCGACAGCCAGGCCTATGTCTATGTGGCGAGCGACCGGCTGGCATTTTCGCGCATTGCCGCCGATGCCGGCGACAGCGCCTATGGCCCGGCGCGCAGCGGCGCGGTGGCGATGGCCGACGTGCCGCCGATCATAGTGTCCGAAATCATGCGGCACTGCGACCTGTTCACCGCAGTGGCATCGATTGCATCCGATCCGTTATGGCGCGACCGCGGCCGCGGCGCGCGCCACCCGACGAGCTGGGATCATGTGGCGCTGCAATATTGGGACCGCCAGAGTTTCGGCGACATGACCGAAGCGGCGAAGATTCGCCGGGCGCTGCTCGAACGCATCGTGCCCAAGCTGGCGATCGCCGACCGCTGCCGCTTTGACGAGGAGTCGCTGTTGGTCGAGGGCACGCGGCACGCCTACCGCATTCACATCGGGTCGGCAGCGATCCAGATCATGCCGGCGAAGCAGCATTTGTGCATCGTCCCGGCGGGCTCGCCCGAACGCGATTTCTATGTTCCGTTCGAAGGCGATCGTACCCTGTCGCTCATCATTTCCAAGGCCGTGCTGCTGGCCGCCGATGACAAGATCACCGATCCCGTGATCCTGCGGCAACTGGGGTAAGCCAGCCGCGCGCTATTCGTCGTGCAGCACCGGTTCGGTCCGCAACGCCGTGCTGGTGCTGCAATAGACGAGCAGCACCACCAGCGCGCCGGCGCCAAGGAAATAGGGCAGCGTCGCGCCGACCTGGTAGAGGCCGATGCCGATCGCCGGGGCCAGCACGAAGCATGAACCGTTGACCGAAGTGACCGCGCCGGCGACGCCGCCCTGTTCGTGGCGGCTGACGGCAAGGCTGGCGCCGGCGGTAAAGCCCGGCCGGGCAAAGCCATAGCCCAGCGACGACAGCGCAAAGGCGATGACCAGCGTGTAGAAATCACCGCTCAGCGCCACCCCGGCGGTGCCCAGCGCGGCGATGCCGGTGCCCCAGCGCATCAGCGACGGCGGCGTCATGCGGAACATCGGGATCAGCCCCCATTGCGCCAGCAGCGTCGCGCCGGCGCCGGCCATGAACACGATGGCGATTTCCTGCTGCGCCGCCAGCGCGCTGCCGTGCAGGCGGTCGATGATCAGGAATCCCAGCGCCTGGCCGGTGGCGGCCTGGATCGACCCCGAACAAAAGCCGAAGATCATGAACGGCAGCACGCGCGGGTCGCGCCACGACAATTGGGGCCCGCGGCCGACCGCGGCGGCCTGCAGGCTGCCGCCGGTGGCGCCGCCGCTGACGGTCGGTTCGCTGGCGGCGGCGCCATGGGCACGGCTGGCGCTGGCCGGCGCGGCCGCGCCGGCCCCGATGACGCCGGGGAAATGCGTCGGATCATCGTCTGGCAGCCAGCGCCGCACCGCGACCAGAACAAGAACGGCAATGGCGGCAAAGGCGAACAAGGGGCCGGCGAGGCCGACAGCGCCGATGATGAACAGCGGCGCGATCGCCGGGCCGATGATCGTGCCCAGCCCGAACGCCGACGAGAGGGTGGACAGCGCGTTGGTGCGTTCCGCCTCGCTGGTCCGCGCCGCGACATAGGCCTGGGCGGCGGGGTTCGACGCCGAACCGAAGATGCCGAACAGCGACCGCAGGCTGGCGAACAGCGCAAAGGTCGCGAGCGGCACCAGCAGGCCCTTCAGCCCGGCAAGGATGACGATGCCGCAGCCGAACATCGACACGCCGAAACCGATGACGCCGACCTCCATCAGCCGGCGGCGGCCGCGGATATCGGACTGGCGGGCCCAATAGGGGGCGCTGAACGTCCACAACAGCGCCGAGAAGGAAAAGATGATGGCGACGAGCAGATCGGGGATGCGGATGACACGCGCGATCGCCGGCAGCACCGTCTGCAACGCCGTATTGCCGGCGGCGACCGTGAGCAGCACCGCAAACAACACGGCGAATTCGCGGCGGGGCATGGCAAAGCGCATCAGCGCTGCTTGGCCGACGCTGCCACCTTTGCCAAGCCCATAGCCGTTGCGGCCTCAGCGCTTGCCGGCGGTGAAACTTGCCGTTGCACCCGATGGTTCGATGCCATGCGCGGCGCCATAGCGTTCCAGCGCGCGCGCAAACTGGTCGAGGCCTCGCGCCGTTTCGGCCAGCGTGCCCGCGTCATGGCCGGCAAAATGGTCGCGAATCATCGCGCCGATTTCACTGTAGAGCGTGCGCAGCGCCGCGATCTGCGCGTCGGGCATGACAATCATCACCGACCGGCGGTCGGCGCACGACCGGCAACGGTCGATAAGGCCGGCCGTTTCCAGCCTGTCGAGCAGGGCGGTCACGGCGCCGCTGGTCAGGCGGGTCCGCGCCGCAATCTCGCCCGGCGTGCGCGGTGCCATTTCGAGCAGGTGCAGGCAGCGCAGGTCGGTGCGGTGAATGCCAAGCCGGTCCGCGATGATCATGTCGATGGTATCGACAGCCTCGTGGATCTGGCGGCCGGCGTTCATGATCGCCTGGAGATGGTCCGCCTTGTCCACGCTTGGTCCCGGTGTTGTGGTCATCGCTGCCGCAGTGCAGTATCTTGACCATCAAGTTTCTTTATCATATCAGCATAGCCGCCTTGGGGCCGCCGCGTCCACAACTACCGCCAACCCCGCGCTGCGGATTGCCTAAATCCATCGTGCGGCAAGGTCGATTTCGCTTTCATGACAATCTCAGCCACCCATTGGACGCTGCATCGCAACATGGTTAGCCTGCACAACGATTCCCGCCGGAGTGACATCATGCGATCGCCACTGGTCCTGCTGACCGCCATGACGCTCGCGCTTGCCGCCTGTGGTGACAAGGAAGGCGGCGCCGGGGCCGGTGCCCCCGGGCAGGGCGGTCCGCCGCCGGCGGTCACCGTCGCCAATCCGCTGATCAAGCCTATCGTCGACTGGGATGACTATATCGGCCGCTTCGAGGCCAAGCAGAGCGTCGAGGTGCGCCCGCGCGTGTCGGGCTATGTCGCCAGCATCAATTTCCGCGATGGCGAATTCGCCCGTGCCGGCGACCTGTTGTTCACGATCGACCCGCGGCCGTTCCAGGCCGTGCTGAACCAGGCCAGGGCGGAGGCGCAGCGCGCCCGCGCCACGGCGGCGCTGGCGCGCGCCACCTTCACCCGCACCGATGGCCTGCTGAAGCTGAATGCCGTCAGCCGGCAGGAATATGATACCGACAAGGCGACGCTGGCCCAAGCCGAGGCGGCGGTGGCCTCGGCTGAAGCGACTGTCGAGGCGCGCGCGCTGGATGTGAACTTCACCCGCGTCACCGCGCCGATTTCGGGCCGCATGTCGGATCGCCGCGTCGATGTCGGGGCGTTCGTGACCGCCGGCACCACCCCGATGACGACGGTGGTGACGCTCGATCCCATCCATTTCGTCTTCACCGGCTCCGAAGCCGTCTATTTGAAGTATCAGCGCGCCAACCAGGCCGGCACGCGGCCATCGTCGCGCGTTGCCCCCAATCCGGTCGAGATCCGGCTGGGCGACGAAAGCGAGTATCGCTGGCGCGGCAAGATGGATTTCGTCGACAATGCCATCGACCTTGGCAGCGGCACGATCCGCGGCCGCGCCGTCGTGCGCAATCCCAGCGGTTTCCTCACGCCCGGCCTGTTCGGCCATATGCGGCTGCTCGGCTCGGGCGCCTATAACGGCATGCTGATCCCTGAAGATGCCGTTGTCACCGACCAGACGCGCAAGGTCGCCTATGTCGTCGGCCCCGACAATGTCGTCGCGCCGCGCGTGCTCCAGCTCGGCCCGCTCGTCGATGGCCTGCGCGTCGTCCGCGGCGGGCTGAAGACCGACGACCGGGTGATCATCGAAGGCGTCCAGCGCGCTCGTCCGGGCACCAAGGTGGCCCCCAAGCCCGGCAAGGTGGTGCCCCCGGCGCCCGGCACCGGGCCGATGCCCCCGGCGATCATCGAGCCGCCGGCGACATCGGCGAGCGACGCGCGGAGTGTCGCGAAATGATCGCCGTGGAATATGGTTTCGCCATCACCGGCAGGCGCGGCTGAACCATGCGCTTTTCACGCTTCTTCATCGACCGGCCGATCTTTGCCAGCGTCATCTCGATCCTGTTCGTGTTGATCGGGATCGTCGCCTATCCGACGCTGCCGGTGGCGCAATATCCTGAAATCGCGCCGCCGACGATCTCGGTGACCGCATCCTATCCGGGTGCGTCGGCCGAAGTCCTCGCCGATACCGTCGCGGCGCCGCTCGAACAGGAAATCAACGGCGTCGAGGACATGATCTACATGACCTCGTCGTCGACCGGCGACGGCCGCATGACGCTCAACATCGTCTTCAAGCTCGGCACCGATCTCGACAATGCCCAGGTGCTTGTCCAGAATCGCGTCGCCTCGGCCGAACCGCGGTTGCCCGATACCGTCCGCCAATTGGGCGTCACCACCCGCAAGAATTCGCCCGACATCCTGCTCGTGGTGTTCCTCAGCTCCAAAAACGGCACCTACGGCACCGATTATGTGTCGAACTATGCCACCTTGCTGCTCAAGGACCGGCTGGCGCGCCTCGATGGCGTCGGCGGCATCAATGTCTTCGGCGTCCGCGACTATGCGATGCGTATCTGGATCGACCCCGAAAAGGCCGCTTCCCGCGGGCTCAATGCCGATGAAATCACCGCCGCGCTGCGCGCCCAGAACGTCCAGGTCGCCGCCGGCAGCATCGGCGCGCCGCCCTTTGGCCGTGGCGGCTCGGGCTTTGAACTCAATGTTCAGACCCAGGGCCGGCTGACGACCCCCGAGGAATTCGGCAGTGTCGTCATCAAGGCCGACAGCCGCGGTGTCGTCCGCGTCAACGATGTCGCGCGGGTCGAGGTCGGTGCGCAGGATTATGGCACCAATGCCTATGTCAACGGCATCCCCGGCGTCGGTATCGGCATCACCCAGCGCCCGGGATCCAATGCGCTCGCCACCGCCGATGCGATCATCGCGACGATGGAGGAAGCCAAGAAGGATTTCCCCGCCGGGCTCGAATATTCGATTCCCTACAATCCGACAGAATATGTCCGCGCGTCGATCGAAAGCGTGCAGGAGACTTTGGTCGAAGCCATAGTCCTCGTCGTCCTCGTCGTCCTCATCTTCCTGCAGAGCTGGCGCGCCGCGATCATCCCGGTGCTCGCCATCCCGGTGTCGCTGATCGGCACCTTCGCGGTGATGGCGGGTTTCGGCTATTCGCTCAACAACCTGTCGCTGTTCGGGCTGGTGCTGGCCATCGGCATCGTCGTCGATGATGCCATCGTCGTCGTCGAAAATGTCGAACGCGAATTGAAGCTCGGCCACAGCCCGCGCGAGGCCGCCTATCGCACCATGGACGAAGTCGGCGGTGCGCTGATCGCCATTGCGCTGACGCTGTGCGCGGTGTTCGTGCCGACCGCCTTCATCAGCGGCATTTCGGGGCAATTCTACAAACAATTCGCGCTGACCATATCGTCGGCGACGCTGATTTCGTGCGTGGTCTCGCTGACGCTGTCGCCGGCGCTGGCGGCGCTGCTGCTGAAACCGCACGTGCCCCACCATGATGCGGCCGGCTGGCGCCGCTATCCGCAGAAGCTCGCCGATGGCTTCAACCGCGGCTTTGATTGGCTGTCGGATCGCTATGGCCGCATCGCGGCGCGGGCGGTGCGCGCCATCGCCATCGTGCTCGTCGTCTATGCCGGGCTGCTGGCGCTGGCGGCGTGGCGCTTCACGGCGACGCCGGCGGGCTTCATCCCGGCGCAGGACCAGGGCTATCTGATCGCCGTCGTCCAGCTGCCGCCGGGATCGTCGCTCGAACGCACCGACGCCGCGGTCAAATCGGCGGTCAAGACCGCGCTGGCAACCGATGGCGTCAAGCTGGCGGTGGCCTTTGCCGGGCTTGATGGCGCCAGCTTCTCCAATGCGCCCAACGCCGGCACGATCTTCATCCAGATGGACGATTTCCCGGTGCGGGCGAAAAACCACCAGACCGGTGCCACCATCCTTGGCGATCTGCGCCAGCGGCTCGGCGGTATCCCCAGCGCCAATGTGCTTGTCATCCCGCCGCCGCCGGTGCGCGGGGTCGGCACCGGTGGCGGCTTCAAGATGATGGTCCAGGATCGCGGCGGCAAGGGCTATCAGGCGCTGGAGGGCGCAACCTTCGGCATGATGATGGCGGGCAACCAGACGCCGGGGCTGACATCGGTGTTCACGCTGTTCAACACCGGCACACCGCGCGTCTATGCCGATATCGACCGGGAAAAGGCCGATCTGCTCGGCGTGTCGCCGGCTTCGGTGTTCTCGACGCTGCAGGTCTATCTCGGATCGAGCTATATCAACGATTTCAACCTGTTCGGCCGCACCTACCGCGTTACGGCGCAGGCCGATGCGCCGTTCCGCAACGATCCGACCGATATCACCAACCTGAAGGTGCGATCGGGCAGCGGCCAGATGGTGCCGCTGGGTTCGGTGGCGACATTGCGCGACATCAGCGGGCCGTATCGCGTCGTCCGCCACAACCTGTTCCCCGCCGCGGAGCTGCAGGGCGATCGGCTGCCCGGCTTCTCGTCCGGCCAGGCGCTCGGGAGCATGGAAGGCCTTGCCGAAAAGCTGCTGCCCGCCGGCTTCGACTATGAATGGACCGAACTGGCTTATCAGGAGAAAACCCAGGGCAACACCGCCGGCGTCGTCTTCATCCTCGCCGTTGTCTTCGTCTTCCTGCTGCTCGCCGCGCAATATGAATCGCTGGTGCTGCCGCTGGCGGTGATCATGATCGTGCCGATGTGTCTGCTGGCGGCGATCCTCGGCGTCAATCTGCGCGGTTTCGACAATAATATCCTCACCCAGATCGGCCTGGTCGTGCTCGTCGGCCTCGCGGCCAAGAACGCCATCCTGATCGTCGAATTCGCCAAACAGGCCGAGGAACGCGGGCTGGAACGCCATGCCGCCGCCGAGGAAGCGGCGCGCACCCGGTTGCGGCCGATCCTGATGACCAGCTTTGCCTTCATCCTCGGCGTCGTGCCGCTGGTGATCGCATCGGGTCCCGGCGCCGAAATGCGCCAGGCGCTCGGCACCGCGGTGTTCTTCGGCATGATCGGCGTCACCATTTTCGGCCTGCTGTTCACCCCGGTCTTCTATGTCATCGCCAGCTGGGCCGCGGAAAAGGCAGCGAAAGTCCGCAGCCGCAACCGCGCGCCAAAACTGTCGCCCGCTGCGGAGCCGGCCGAATGAACCGCCTGGCCCCCCTTTCCGCCGCGCTGCTGCTGTCGGCGTGCGCCGTCGGCCCCGATTACCGCCCGGCCACGACGCCGCCGGCCGCCGCTGCCGGCTTTCAATCGGCACGGCCGGCGACCGCCAGTTCGGCGGCCACCCCCGATGCCTGGTGGCGGCTCTACAAGGATCCGGTGCTCGATGACCTGATCATCCAGGCCTTTGCCGCCAATACCGATCTGCGCGTCGCCACCGCCAATCTGCGCCGCGCCCGCGCCGTGCTGTCCGAAAGCCGCAGCGCGCGTTTCCCGACGACAACCGTCAGCGGCAGCGCGGTCGAGGCGCGGCAGTCGGTCGCCACGATCAGCGGCCCAGTGCCGTTCGAAAGCGAATTCTACCGCGTCGGCTTTGATGCCAGCTACGAGATCGACCTGTATGGCCGCGTCACCCGCAGCATCCAGGCGGCGCGCGCCGATGCCGAGGCAGAGGCGGCGCAGCGCGACACCGTGGCGATCAGCGTCGCCGCCGAAACCGCGCGCGCCTATGCCGATGCCTGTTCGGCAGCGCGCCAGCTGTCGGTCGCCGAACGCAGCCTGAAACTGCAGACCGACAGCTTCAGCCTGACCGAACGCCGCGTCGCCGCCGGCCGCGATTCGCCGCTCGATGCGGCGCGCGCGCGGGCCCAGCTTGAATCGACCCGCGCCAGCCTGCCGGGCTTTGCCGCCAGCCGGCGCAGCGCGCTGTTCCGCCTCGCTGTGCTGACCGGCAAGCCGCCGACCGAGGCCGATCCGCGCGCCGCCGCCTGCACGGCGCCGCCGCTGCTCGCCGATCCGATCCCCGCCGGCGATGGCGCGGCGCTGCTCAAGCGCCGCCCCGACATCCGCCAGGCCGATCGCACGCTGGCGGCCGCAACGGCGCGCATCGGCGTCGCCACTGCCGACCTGTTCCCCAAGATCAGCCTAGGCGGTTCGCTGACTGGCCAGGGCGTCACCCCGGGTGCGGCGTTCAGCAACAACGGTTTCGGTTTCAGCATCGGGCCGCTGATCAGCTGGAGTTTCCCCAACATCCTCGTCGCCCGCGCCCGCATCAAACAGGCCGAGGCCGGTGCCGAGGCGTCGCTCGCCAGTTTCGACGGCACCGTGCTGGCAGCGCTGCAGGAAACCGAAACCGCGCTCAGCGATTATGCCGGCACCATCGATCGCAACAAGGCACTGCGCGCCGCCCGCGACCAGAGCGCCGAGGCGGCGCGCATCGTCCGCCTGCGCTACGCCGCCGGCGCCGAAAACTTCCTCGCCGTGCTCGACGCCGAACGCACGCTGGCCACCGCCGACGCCAGCCTGGCCGACAGCGACGCGACGCTGACGACCAACCAGATTGCCGTGTTCAAGGCGCTGGGCGGCGGCTGGCAGGCGGCGCCGGTGCTGGCAGCGCGCTGAGTCGGGTTTCCTGCGTAAGCGCAGCCGTTGATTGCAAAAGCTTAAATCGCGCCGCTTGACTCCCGGCAGGCCACGTTCACTATTAGAACGAAACAAGAACATATGAGTCGTCCGTCTTCCCAAGCCCCGGCACCTGCCGTGATGGCGCCCGCCGTCGACGATGCGGCGCGGCTGGGCTTTGGCCTCGCCGGCGTCGACGCGCGCCTTGGTGGCGGGCTGGCGGTGGCGGCGCTGCACGAGGTGTTTGCGGCGGCCGAAGCCGATGGCCCGGCGGCGGCGGGGTTTGCGCTGCTGCTGGCGCTGCGCTGCGATCGCCCCGGCCCGGTGATCTGGCTGCGCGAGGACAAGGCGCGGATGAACGGGCGGCTGTACGGGCTGGGCCTTGCCGAACTGGGCTTCGATCCGGCGCGGCTGCTGCTGGTGCAGGCGCCCGACACGCTGGCGGTGCTGCGCGCCGGCGCCGATGCGGTGGCGTGCGGCGCGGTGGCGACGGTGATCATCGAACCCTGGGGGCGGGCGCCGGCGCTCGACCTGACGGCGACGCGGCGGCTGGCACTGGCGGCGGCGAAATCCGGCGTGACGACGCTATTGCTGCGAAATGGCGACCCGCCGCCGTCGGCTGCCAACAGCCGCTGGCAGGTCGCGGCGGCACCATCATTGGCGTTGCCGGCCAATGCGCCGGGCATGCCGGCGTTCGACGTGACGCTGTTGCGCCACCGTGGCGGGATCGCCGGATTTTCAACCCGATTGGAGTGGGACCGTGATCGCAGAGCCTTTGGCACGGCGCTACCTGGCGTTGCACCTGCCGCTGCTGCCCAGCGAGCGCGTGCGCCGAAACAGCGCCGGGCGGCTTGATGCGCCGCAAAGCGGCGGTGGGGCTGATGCACCCTTTGCGCTGGTGGCCAAAGACCGCGGCAGCCTCGTGCTCGCCGCCGTCGATGCGCGCGCGCTGGCCGAAGGGCTGGCGCCGGGGCTGACGCTCGCCGATGCGCGGGCGCGGCTGCCCGATCTCGTGTCGGTTCCCGATGATCCGGCCGCCGACCTGGCGCTGCTCGAATGGCTCGCCGATGGCTGCGATCGCTATTCGCCGATGGTGATGGCGGTGCCGCCGGCGGGCATCGTCATCGATATCACCGGCTGCACCCACCCGTTCGGCGGCGAATCCGCCCTTGTCGACGACATGCTGCCCCGCATCGCCCGCCTCGGCCTGACGGCGCTGCCGGCGCTCGCCGATACCCCCGATGCCGCGCTGGCGCTGGCGCAGCACCAGCTTTGCGATGTCGGCGATCTGCCGGTGACGGTGCTGGCGGTACCCGAAGCGACGCATCTGGCGCTGCGCCGCGCCGGGCTGAAACGCATCGCCGATGTCGCGCGCCAGCACCGCCCGGCGCTGGCGGCGCGCTTTGGCGCCGATATGGTCATGCTGCTGGCGCGGCTGCTCGGCGATATCGACATGCACATCACCCCGCGCCGCCCGCCAGCGCCGGTCGAGGCGGTGCAGCGCTTTGCCGCGCCGCTGGCGCACAGCGAGGCAGCGCTGGCGGTGATCGAGGCGCTGGCGGTGCGTGCCGGGATGCAACTGGCGGCGCGCGCCGAGGGCGGCCGGCGTTTCGAGGTGTCGCTGTTCCGCAGCGATGGCCATGTCGCGCGGCTGGCGGTCGACACGGCGGCACCGGTGCGCGATCCGAAACTGTTGATCCGCCTGCTCCGCGAACGCATCGACACGCTCGCCGATCCGCTCGATCCGGGCTTCGGCTACGACATGATCCGCCTCGAAGTGCCGGTGGTGGCGCCGCTCGCCGACAGCCAGTTGCGGCTGGAGGGCGGCACGCTTGCCGATGGCGAGATCGGCGCGCTCGTCGATCGGCTGGCGACGCGGCTTGGCCGCGGCCGGGTGCGGCGGCTGGTGGCGGGTGATAGCCATGTCCCCGAACAGGCGGCGTTCGACCTTGAGCATGGCGATGCCGCCACCGGGCAATG
>JBBQKM010000014.1:0-20448 GCA_038326915.1 Sphingomonadales bacterium | reverse complement strand
CCTTTCATGGACGACCTTGACCGGGCGTTGCAGCAGCTACGGAACATGCCGGTTCCGATAAGCTTGGCGTCGCTTGAGAGCGATGTGCTGATGCAGATTGATGCGGAACGCCGCGCTTCGGCCTTGACGACCGGGCCGGCGCTGAGCCTAGCCGCGATTCTCGCGCTGGGGATCGGCATTGGCGCCGCTATCTTGCCCGGCGGTTCGGCTGAGGCAGCGCAGACCTCGCCGTTTTCAGCCGGGGCAAATCTTGCGCCCTCGACGCTGCTGGCGAATATCGGATGAACAATCTCAGGCGGTTCGCGATTGTCGCGATGGTGGCGTTCGTAGCAGCACTCGGCGGCGTGTTTGTCGGCCGCGCGCTGGTCACGCGGCTTTCTCCGCCTGAAACCGAGCTTCACGCCATTCTCCACGACAAGCTTGAGCTCGATGCTGCGCAGCGGGCGCAGATCGAGGGCCTCGAACAACAGTTCGCAGTCAGAAAACGCGCCCTCGAACAGCAAATGCGATCTGACAACGCGCGTCTGGCCGAAGCGATCACAGCGGAGCATGGCTATGGCCCGGGGGTGCAGGCGGCGGTTGATCGCTCGCACGAGGTGATGGGCGAGCTCCAGAAGGAGACGCTCCAGCATGTGTTTCGGCTGCGCCGTGTTTTGCGGCCCGATCAGGCGCGCAAGTTTGACGAGGCGGCGGTCAAGGCGCTGACAGCCCCTAAGGAGTGACGCGCCAGAGTGCCCCGACGATGCCGCTCAGCGGCTGCACCGATGGCGAGCTCGCGGCGCTGGCGCTGACCGGTCGCCAGGCGGCGTATGGCGAGTTGATGCAGCGCTACCGCGAGCCGGTGTTCCGTCTTGTTCGCAGCCATGTTGGCGACGCTGATGAGGCCCTCGATGTTGTGCAAGAGACGTTTGTCGCGGCCTTTGCATCGATCGGACGCTATGACGGCAGCCGGCCGTTTCGCTACTGGATCAACCGCATAGCCCTGAACAAGTGTCGCGATTGGGGGCGTCGGCGAGCCGTCCGGCGCCTGTTTCGATTTGCGCTTCCGCTGGATGCGGCAAGCGAGATTGTCGACACGGCGATTATGGGCGAAGCAGCGATCGATGATGCCCGCGCGCTGGCGCGCGTGACCAAGGCAATTGCATTGCTCCCGGCGAAACTCAAAGAACCTCTCATCCTGACCGCGGTGGACGGTCTCTCACAGGCGGAAGCGGCAACTGTGCTCGGAATCAGCGAGAAGGCTGTCGAAGTTCGGATCTACCGCGCCCGCAAGGCGCTAACCGGTTAGACTGAAGAAGCGATAATGCCGCAGGCGTACGTTGAGGGGCGATTCAAAACCGTGCGTATCTCCATGTGAACCCGTCGCGCTTCGATGAATTTCCAGGGACAGACATGATCTTGCCGACTTCTCGCCGCGGCTTTCTGCGCGCCGCTTCTTTTGCCGCAGGCGCCATCGCCGTGCCCGGTTGGGCGCGAAGCGGAAGTGGCGGCCTGGCGACGGGCGGCGATGTGTTGTCGGGTGAAGACATCAAGCTCAGCATCGGCCACGCGATGCACAGTGTTGGCGGCCGCACCGGCCATGCCATCGGCATCAACGGCACTGTTCCAGGGCCGCTGATAAGGCTGAAGGAAGGCCAGGACGTCCGCCTGTCGGTGACCAATACACTTACCGAGGACACCTCAATCCATTGGCATGGGCTGTTGCTGCCGTTTCAATATGACGGCGTGCCGGGGATCAGCTTTCCCGGCATCAAGCCTAGCGAAACCTTCGTCTATGAATTTCCGATCCGCCAGTCGGGCACCTATTGGTATCACAGCCATTCCGGGTTGCAGGAGGCGATGGGGCATTTCGGGTCAATCGTAATCGATCCGGCCGGCGTCGACCCGGTCGCGTCCGACCGCGAGCATGTGCTGGTGCTCAGCGACTGGAGCTTCATGCACCCGCACAAGATCTACACGCGGCTGAAGCAGAACGGCGGCAACTTCAACTTCCAGAAGCAGACGCTGGCCGGCCTGCTCGCCGGCAAGGACCAGTCGGCCGCCGACCGGCGGATGTGGGGCCAGATGCGCATGGACCCGACCGACATCTCCGACGCGACGGGGGCGATTTATACCTATCTCGTCAACGGCCACGGGCCGACAGAGAACTGGACCGGGCTTTTCAAACCTGGCGAGAAGGTGCGGTTGCGTATCGTGAACGCCTCGGCGATGACTAATTTCAACGTGCGGATCCCGGGCCTGGCGATGACCGTCGTCGCCGCCGACGGCAACAATGTGCAGCCCGTGGAAACCGACGAGTTCCAGATCGGCGTCGCCGAGACCTACGACGTCATTGTCCAGCCACAGGATGACCGTGCCTATGGCTTCATCGCCGAAGGCATCGACCGTTCGGGGCTGGTGCGGGCGACGCTGGCGCCGCGGCTGGGCATGGTTGCCGATATGCCGCCGCTGCGCCCACGCCCGCTGCTCACCATGAAGGACATGGGCATGGGCGATATGGACATGGGCGGCGGTGCCATGGCCGGGATGGATCACAGCAGCATGCCGGGCATGGATCACGGTGCGATGCCGGGCATGAGCCACGACATGGGATCGATGAAAATGCTCGATCCTTCGGTCGCGCCGCAGGTCAAGATGGGGCCCGGAGTGGCGATGCTGTCGTCGATGCCGATGGACCGCACCGCCGAACGCCCGACTGGCCTCGAAAACGAACCGCACCGCGTGCTGACCTACAGCCAGCTCCGCTCGCTTGACCCCAATCCCGACAAGCGTGACCCGTCGCGCGAGATCGACATCCATCTTACCGCCAACATGGAACGCTACATGTGGTCGTTCGACGGGGTGAAGTTCAGCGAAGGCGCGGAGCCTTTGGCGTTTCGCCACAACGAGCGCGTGCGCGTCAACCTGATCAACGACACGATGATGCCCCACCCGATTCATCTTCATGGTCACTTCTTCGAGGTCGTGATGGGTGAAAAAGGCCATCGCCCGGTCAAGCACACGGTCAACGTGCTGCCGGGCGGCAAGGTGTCGTTCGACCTCACCGCCGATGCGCTGGGGGACTGGGCGTTTCATTGCCACATGATGCTCCACATGCACGCCGGCATGTTCCGTGTTGTCACGGTGCGCCATGACGAGGATGCGGCATGATTCGCGCCGCGATTGCATTGATTCTCGTCGTGGCGCCCGGCGCCGCAGCGGGGCAGACGGGGGCGCCGCCGGTGGCCGACCCGCACGCTGGTCACAACATGCCGACGCCAGCACCGGTCGCCGACCCGCATGCCGGCCATGGGATGCCGACGGTGAAACCCCCTCCGTCCGCCGACCCTTATGCCGGGCGTGACATGGGCACTATGAAAACCGATGCCTCTGCAACCACTGCGGACCCGCACGCCGGACACAATATGACGGCGGCTGATTCCGACGAAGTCATTGGCACCGAGCCGGCACCGGCGCCGCCTACCGACCACGCCGCCGATGCGATCTGGGGGGCCGCTGCCGTCGCCCCATCGCGCGAAGCACTGCGCCGCGAACATGGCGGCTTTACTGGGTCCATGATCCTGTTCAACCTTGCCGAGTATCAGGCCCTTAAAGGCAGTGATGGCTATCGCTGGGAAGGCGAAGGCTGGTTCGGCGGGGACATCAATCGGTTTGTCATCAAGACCGAAGGCGAAGGCGACGTCCGCGGGCCGCTCGAAAAGGCCGAATTCCAGGGGCTGTATTCACGCGCCATCGGCCCCTGGTGGAACCTGCAGGCCGGGGTGCGCTACGACATCCGGCCCGAACCGCAGCGCGGCTATGCAACGCTCGGTATCGAGGGCCTGGCGCCCTATTGGTTCAAGGCCGCTGGGGCGCTTTTCCTGTCGAACAAGGGCGAACTGCGTGGCCGCATCGAGGGCTTTTACGACCAGCGCATCACCCAGCGGCTAATACTGCAACCGCGCGCCGAGATCGAAGCTTCGGCACAGTCGATCCCCGAAATCGGCGTCGGTGCCGGGCTGACCGACATCGAGCTCGGCCTGCGGCTCCGCTACGAAATTGCCCGCGAGTTCGCGCCTTACGTTGGTATCGAATGGGCCGGCAAAGTCGGCGAGACGGCGCGTTTTGCCCGGGTTGCTGGAGAACAACCTAGCAACGTAAGCTACGTTGCCGGCATCCGGTTCTGGTTTTAGACATTCGCGATGAGTTCACGACGCCACCGCATTCACCTTGGCGCAAGCCGGCTGCACAAATGGCTCGCGCTGATCATCGGCGCACAACTGTTGATCTGGTTTGCCAGTGGCGCACTGATGAGTTTCTGGCCAATCGACGAAATCCACGGCGATCATCTTGTCGACCGCAAGAGCATCGAGGCGTTTCCCGCCGGGGTCGCCCTTGCCGATCCCTCCACCTATCTCGGTGCCAGCGGCGCCGACCTGGTGACACTGCGCATGTTGCACGGCCGGGCGGTGGCTGAAGTCACGCGCGGCAGTCGCATCTTGATGTTCGATGCGACCACCGGCGCACCGCTACCGTCTGTTGATGCCAGTTTGGCGGCTTCGATCGCCGAAAAGGCTTGGATAGGTCCAAAGGTCGCGGCACCGACAACGAGCAAGGTCACAACCGCCAGCCCGGAGTATCGGGGTCCCTTGCCGGCGTGGCGCGTCGCCTTTGCCGATCCCGAACAGACAAGCGTCTTCGTTGCCGCCGAAACCGGACAGATCGCCGCAGTCCGCACCGCCAACTGGCGGCTGTTCGACTTTTTCTGGGGTCTTCACATCATGAACTGGACAGAACGCGACAACTTCAACACCTGGTGGTTGCTGGCATTCGCTGTCGGTGGGCTGGCGCTGGGGCTGGCGGGAACGGTACTCCTGATCATCCGCTGGCCGATCAAGCGAGGGCTATTCCGCCGTCGTTCCACAATGTCATGATTCCCTGAAGCGGTAAGGTTGCTCTCCATGCGCAAATATCTGTTGGCACTCGCTCTTGTTGCCGCACCTGCGATGGCTGCAGGCGATATCGTCATGCACCGTGATCTCGGCTGCGGTTGCTGCGAAGCCTGGGCAGCACAGGTCGCCAAGGAATTTGGTCAGTCCGTCAAGATTATCGACGATGTCAACCGCGCCCGCCTCCACAAGCGCCTCGGCATGCAGCCGGCGCTGGCCTCGTGTCACACTGCGCTCATCGACGGGATCGCTTTCGAAGGCCATGTGCCGATCGCTGACATGAAGCGCTTGCTGGCCAAGCGGCCAGCAGGCGTAACAGGTCTCGCGGTACCGGGGATGCCTATCGGCTCGCTCGGGATGGAAGTTCCAGGGCGCGTTGCCGACAGATATACTGTTGTAGCGTTTGGCGCCGGCAAAACATGGGTTTTCTCGCAGCGCTGAGGAAGCATTGGGCTGAGTTCTTTGCGTCCCCGGTCAAAGCACGACCGGCGGCACCGGCAGCTTTGCTAACTTTCCTAGCAAACCCGCCTGACCGGATACGGCCTAGTAGCGGTCATAAATATCGCTCCTGTTTTAAAGGAACGATGGTATTGTCGCTCAAGCGGAATCGAGTTCTACAGCGGCCAAATCCTGTCCCCGCAACCAACGTTACAAAATACCCGTCCGGGCCGAGGCCCGGGCGGGTGTTTTCGTTTGAAGCTCATGACATCAGCAAAGCCGCTATTTCGGGGGTGCCAGGGTCGGCAATATTGTCTTGAGCGCGGCTTGTACCGCGGCGTCGCCGCCCATTTCTGCCGATGCGTTGTCGATCGCCACAACGCCATTCCCGCTGTCTGGAAACAGGACGACATAGGCAAACCAATACCCGTCCGAGCCGCCATGGACGAGCACCGGCCCCTGCCTGCCGGCAATAGAGGCCTGGATGCCCCAATCGAGACCAGTCGGTCCGTTAGGCTGAGCCGTCTGCATCAACCGATATGAGCCTGGCGACAACAGGCGACCCTTGCCCTTGCTCCCCGTCAGTTGATCGAGCGCGAATGCCGACCAGTCGCCGAGCGACATGTGCAGATTTCCGGCGGGGGCGAACATGTCCGAATTGCTCGGCCCGACCGGCTTGCCGGCGTCGTGGCCCGACGGTTGGCCCTTCGGGGTCGCGCCAAAGCCGGCACTGGCCATGCCGAGCGGCTTGAACACTTCCTCGCGCATCAGCGTTTCGGAGCTTTTGCCCGTTGCCCTTTCGGCGACGGCGGCCGCGATCAGGAAGCCGGTGTTGCTGTAGCCGAAATCGCTGCCCGGCGCGTAAGCCGGCGCATCACGCAGCGCGCGGGAAATGTAGGCCAGGCGCTGGGCTGCAAGCGGCCGCCTGTCGGTGAAAAAGCTTTCAACGAACCCGGTGTCGTCAACATTCTCCGGCAGACCGGAATGGTGCGAGAGGAGCTGCACCAGCGTCACCGACCGGTACTCCGGGCGCATCTGATCGACGAGCGCGGGGAGCATCCCGCCGAGGGGCGTGTCCCAGGAAAGAATGCCGCGTTCGACAAGCCTCGCGATCATTGCAACGGTCTGCGGCTTGCCCGTCGAGCCGATCATCCAGCTGTCGCCCAGCGCGACATGCGCGCTTTGGTCCGTGCGGCGAACACCTGTCACCGCCGAACTGACGATCCTGCCGTTCCGGAAGATGACGGCACCCATGGCGGGCGTTTTTGTTCCCTGCATCGCAGCGACCAGTGTCGCCGAAAGCTCGGTCGTGGTTTGGGCGAGGGCGCCCGAGGTCGCGAACAGCAGCGGCACGAGCGCGGCGAAAAGGCGGGGGCGCAGTTTCATGACAATGATCCTTTGCTTGCGAGCTGCCTGATCAGCGTGGGGCAGTCACCGGGGGTGGCGATCGGTTCTGAGTCGATGATCCGCGCCGACATGGTGGCCAGCACCTCGCGCAGCGCCGCGACGCCATGATAGGCGCGTGGCGCGGCATTGAGAATCTGCACCGGCGTGCCGGCGAAACCTTCATACCCGACCAGCCAGTCGAGCGCGTTCTTCAGAACGCCGCTGATGCCATGGGCATATTCAGGGCTCGCGATGATGATGCCGGCAGCATCGCCTACCTTGGCGCGAAACCGGGTCACTGCGTCCGGCGGGGAGGTCTCGAGGTCGGGATTGAAGAGCGGCATCTCGCCCAATGGCAAGATCTCCACCGTCACCCCAACCGGTGCACTCGCGGCCACCGCGCGCAGCAGCGCCGTGTTGGTCGAGGCGCCGCGAAGGCTTCCCGAAAGCGCGATGATCCGGATTTCCGTCATCCGCCGACGCCTTCGAGGCCCGGATAGTCAGCGGGACGCGGTGCCGGGCCGTCCCAGCGGAAACGGCGGGCCGATTCCGTGATCACAACGTCGTTCACCGAGGCTTCGCGGCGTCGCATCAGGCCATTTTCGGCGAATTCCCATTGTGCGTTGCCATAGCCGCGAAGCCATTGGCCGGCGACGCGGCATTCATACTGAAAGCGCACGGCGATGCGGTTGTCGGTAAACGCCCACAGGTCCTTGACGAGCCGATACTCCTCCTCACGCTGCCATTTTCGGGTGAGCAGTGCGACGATCGCGGCGCGGCCGGTCACGAAGGCGTCGCGGTTCCGCCACACGCTGTCGAGCGTATAGGCGAGCGCGACGCGCGCAGGGTCGCGGCTGTTCCAGGCGTCCTCGGCAGCGCGTACCTTGGCGACGGCGGTCGCACGCGTGAACGGCGGAAATGGCGCGCGGGGGATTTCGCTGTCGGTCATGGTTGCGGGTACTTTGCGCCAAGTTTGATGCGAAGTGTCGCATTTTCGGCCTCAAGGTCGGCAAGGCGGGCTTCCAGCCGTGCGACCGCTTCGGCAACGTCCGCCGCATTAAGCTTCTGCGGAATGTGTTGCGGACAGTTCGAATCCCAGGCCTCGACCTCGAACAGGATCGCCTGCAGCGGTTTGGCGCGATAACCGTCGGGCATCAGCCGTGCGATCAATTCCGGGTCGTCGCTGACAACACGGGCCCGGCCCCAGAGCTTGATCCGGCGGCGGTGGGCATAGTCCATCAGAAACAGGAACGCCTTGGCGTTTTCTTCAAGATTGCCGGTCGTGATGTACTGCTGGTTGCCGGTGTAATCGGCAAACGCGATGGTGTGGCTGTCGACGACGCGAAGGACCCCCTTTGGGCCGCCGCGGTGCTGGGCATAGGGCTGGCCGCTGTCATTGGAAGTGGCGAGATACGCCGTGTCCACTTCGGCAAGGAACGCGGCCAGGTCATCGCTGATCACAGTCCGGAAACCACCGCGTTCTTCCATTTTTGCATAAGCGGCGCGCGAGCCGCGCTCGGTCTGGATGGCCTTGACCGTGGGGGTGAAGGCAATGTCGCTTGCTGGCCCTGTCATCATGCCCTCCAACGGGTGTCCGGTTGACCCGATTGGCGCGCGTCGCGGTATCGTTTGCGGCGCGCGCCAGATCGCTAAGGCGTGGTGTTATGTCTTGGATTTGACCGCCTTGTCATAAAAGGCCTTCATCCGCGCCGCGATGAAAGGGGCGTTGTCCTCGGCGGCGAAATGACCGGCGTTCAGCCGATGCATCTCGGCTTTGGGCAGATCACGCAGATAGGCTTCACCGCCCTCCGGCGTGAAGAATGGATCATGCTGACCCCAGAAAATGATCGTCTTGGGCTGGGTGTCGTGGAGAAACTTCTCCCACACCGGATAGAGTTCGGCGTTCTTGCGATAGTCGTAGAACAGGTCGAGGTTCAGCCGGACATGGCCGGGACGTGCCATGATGCCATAGTCATATTCCCAATTGTCCGGGCTGATCAGCTCCGGGTGCGCGGCACCGGCAAGGTAGATGCCCTTGATCCCTTCGTACGTCAGGAACGCGGCCAGCGGTTTCTCGTTTTCGGCCGAGCGATCAAGCCACAGTTTCGAGCGGAAGCCATCCCAGGCAGCCGAGAAGCCTTCCGGATAGGCGTTGGTGTTCTGGATGATCAGCCAGTCGAGCTTTTTGGGATCCTCGGTGACGATGCGAAAGCCGACCGGGCCGCCATAGTCCTGGGCATAGAGCCCGAAATGGTTGAATCCCTTGGCGGCAAGCAGCTTCTTGGTCGTGTCAGCCAGCTTGTCGAAGGTGTACGCATAACTGGCGGGATCGGGCGCGTCGCTGGCACCGAAGCCCTGATAATCAGGCGCAATCACGTGGAAGCGGTCCGAAAGCGCGTCGATGAGCTTGCGGTATTGGTGACCCGAGGCGGGGAAACCCATCAGCAGGACGAGCTTTGGCGCCTTGGGGTCGCCGGCTTCGCGGTAGGCGATGTTGAGGCCATCGATCATCATCGATCCATAGGTGACGTCGCGGGCGGTAACCGAAGGCGTGTGCACGGCGGCGGCAGCGGGCACGGCGGACGCTGCGACCGAAAAACTGCCCAGGATGGCGCTGCCCAACAGGGCGGCAAGCAGCGGTGCGCTGAAGCGAGAGTTTGTCATGGTTTTGATCCTTTCGATGAAAGACGGGGAACGATGCCCCGGGCGCGGCGGGGGGGAAGGCGGCGCCCGGGGTCCCGGGTCGGTCAGGCGGCCGCGGCGGCCTGCACGACGGGGAAGTCGATGTCGGTCTGGGCGACATTGTTGATGTAATTGGTCAGCACATTGAGCGCGACGCTGGCAACGATCTCGATAACCTGGGGCTCACTGAAGCCGGCAAGGCGAACCGCTGCGAGATCGGCATCGCTGACGCGGCCGCGGGCATCGATCACCTTGCGCGCAAACACCAGCGCCGCATCGGCCTTGGCATCGCCGGAATGGCCGGCGCGATTGAGCGCGATCTCGGCATCGTCGATCTTCGCAAGGTTCAGCCCGAAATAACTGTGCGCCGACAGGCAATAGTCGCAGCCATTGGCCTCTGCGACCGCCAGCGCAATGCGCTCACGCGTCTTGGCGTCGAGCGTGCGCCCAAGCGCGCCGTTGAGGCCGAGATAGCCTTCGAGCGCGGCCGGGCTGGTGCCGACAAGGCGGAAAAGATTGGGCACGACGCCGAGCTGTTTTTCGACGGCATCGAGCAGCGGCTGCGATTTGGCAGGGGCAGACTCACGGGCAGGAATAGTGAGGCGGGACATGGGCCTTCTCCGGTGCGGGCGGCGGGAGGCCGTCTGTCCACTAAAGATGCGCCTTGGATAATTCCGTGATAATTCACTTCATCGACACTTCACTCATGCAGTTATCGGGATAATCATGGATCGGCTGGATATGCTTCGGACCTTTGTGGCGGTTGCAGACAAGGCGAGCTTTGCCGAGGCGGCACGGCGGATGCGGGTCTCGCCGACGGCTGCCAGTCGCGCCGTGGCGACGCTGGAAGAATCCCTGGGCACCGTGCTGCTGCGCCGGACCACGCGGTCGGTTCGCTTGACTGAAGAAGGTGCCGCCTATCTCCAGCATTGCCGGGCGGCGCTCGGCGAGCTTGACGATGCGGCGCTGGCGTTGCGCGGCGACAGGGCAACCCCCAGCGGTACGCTGGTGCTGACCGCGCCGGTTGCCTTTGGGCGCCTCCACATCCTGCCGATCGTGACGGCACTGTTGCGCGCAAATCCCGGGCTTAGGATCGAACTCACCCTGATCGACCGTGTCGTTCGCCTGGTCGACGAAGGCGTTGACGTCGCGATACGGATTGGCGACCTGTCGGATTCGGGTCTCCACGCGCTCAAGGTCGCCGAGGTGCGCCGGGTGCTGGTTGCCAGCCCCGCCTACCTCGCCGCAAACGGAACACCCTCGAACGTGCCGGCGCTGCACGACCATGCGCTGCTGTCCTTTACCGAGGTCGACCGCGCCCAGGAGTGGCGGTTCAGACCCAGCGGCAAAATCGCGATCCGGATCGAGCCGCGCCTCACGCTCAACACGGCCGATGCGGCGGTCAGGGCAGCCATCGATGGGTTGGGGATCGTGCGGCTGCTGTCGTATCAGACGCTCGATGCGATCGCCGCGGGCAAGCTGGTGACTGTTTTCGACGACCTCGCGCCGGCGCCGATCCCGGTGCATCTCGTTTATCAGGCAAGCCGAAGGGCATCGATTAACGTGCGTGCATTGATCGATGGCGCGCGGGCGTATTTCAGCGGACTTGATCTTTCGGGAGCAGGAAATGCCGGGACGCCCGACCGTTTGCAGGCGCCATGAACACTCCGGCGGAATTCCGCAGATGCGGTCCGCGAGCGCGGGTCGCAAAGGCTGGGCCACGATGACATTGTGCGGTCTTGCTGCGACGCTATTCGCCCACGCCTGCACCGAAAACATCCTGCAACGTCTTGCGCTCGGGCAGCACATAGACAACCCCGGTCGTGGCCAGAAACAGCGGCTTGACGACGGTATCGAAAAATTCGGCCGGCACATTGATGCAGCCATAGGAAATGCGGTTGTCGGCTGGCGTGGGTGAGAGCAGGCGGCGCCGCCGCGCGTCAGCAGGCCGGCCGGGGATCACGCGATGCAGGGACAGGCTGGAAGCATAGTCGACCCACAGGATATCGGCTTTGCTCAGGTCGTTGCCCAGCACGGCGACATAGCGTCCGGCGGCCGTAATCCGATCGTCTGGGCCGATTGCAGACAAGGGGCGATCGCCGATGCCCGGTGGATTGACGTCACCGCGCGCCAGCCCGAGCAGCGCCGGTGCCGAACCGCGCGGTTTGCCATCGGCCCCGAATGCAAAGACCTGGGCATTGCGTTTGTCGACGATGACGAATGCCAGTCCGCGATTGTCACCCGTGGCTGCGATCCAACGGGTGACCCGAGCAACCTCGGCCGACGACGGGCTGGGAGGCACGGGGGTGACGCTGGCCTTCGCCGGCGCGCTTGCGGGATCGGCGATTGCTGCCGCTGGCGCTGACATGCAGAGCGCCAGGACACAGCCAAGCCGCCAGCGCGACCGGCGGCCGGCGCGGGTGCAAGCGATCGCCGTCGGCCGGATCAATTGCGCGAAGGCTTAGGCCGCAGCACCGGCAGTGGCATGGCCGGGGTCGCGGGCGCCAACACCGTGACAGGTGCGGCCGCCGGGGCGACTGCCGGCGCCGCGGGCGCCGGTTGGGCGGGCATCTTCACGCCGCCACCATAGACAGCCAGCTGCAGGCCCGGGATCGGCACCGCGACGACGATGGCCGGTGTCGGGGTGGTCGATATGGGCGACAAGACAAGCGGCATAGGTGTGGGCGTTGGGGTCGGTGTTGGTGTTGGTGTCGGCGTTGGTGTCGGTGTCGGCGTTGGTGTCGGCGTCGGTGTTGGCGTCGGCGTTGGCGTCGGCGTCGGCGTTGGCGTCGGCGTCGGCGTTGGCGTCGGCGTTGGTGTCGGCGTTGGCGTTGGCGTTGGCGTTGGTGTCGGCGTCGGCGTCGGCGTCGGTGTCGGAGTTGGCGTCGGAGTTGGCGTTGGTGTCGGAGTGGGCGTTGGCGTCGGCGTCGGTGTCGGTGTCGGCGTGGGCGTGGGCGTGGGTGTCGGTGTCGGCGTCGTGATCGACCCCGTTGTTCGCGGGCCGGCGCCGCAGCATGATACGGCAAGCGCATAGCGCGCCGCGCCACTGCCACCCAGCGAATAGCCGCTGTAGGTCACGCCGATTCCGGTTCCTGCACCGGCGGTATCGAACGTGGCCTGCGCGTCGGGCCCGGCAACCAGCGTCACATCGGTCGGGACGCCTGATGCTGCTGTCGTGTTGAAACCGCTCAACGTCACGGCGGTGCCGCCATCGGCCGTCTTGGTTGCCTTGGGAAACACCAGCATGCGGGCGTCGACGGTCGATCCGCCGCTCAGCGTGAAGCGCGCCGAAAAATCGGTCGGCGTTGCATAGGAGGCCGGGTTGTAACGGATCGCGACCAGCGCGTTGGGCCCGGTCACCACGATCGGCGGCACCGACGCGCCAAAGATCACGGTGCCGCCCTCCGGCCCCGGCCCGGTGCCGTCAAAGCCGGCGATCAACGTCATGCCGGGATCAAGGCCAAGGCTTTGCGCCGGGATCGACGTGCCGCGCGTCAGCACGACAGCGCCGTTGAGAATCAGGTCATGGCCGGCACACAGCGCCAGATTGCCGTCGGTGACCGTCAACGCGGCCACCGTCTGGATGGTGACGTTGCGGCCGGCGTTGACCAGGATGCTGCCGTTGGTCGTGGTGATTGCCGCGTTCACATTCGCGTCGCGGCCACAGCACAGCACCACATTGCCGTTGGTCGCCGTGATCGCGGCGTTGACATTGATGTCGCGCGCCGCCTCCAGGCGCAGCGTCGTGGTGCTGGGGCTGGCGGTCCAGGCGACGGCCTCGTTGACATGGATGTCGCCGTTGCCGGTGGCCGACGTGAACAGGCTGGTGACCGGTGGGGTGCCGGCAACCGTGGCGTCGATACCCGGCAGCGTGCTGATGACGATGCTGTTGGTAACCAGCAGCGCCGACAGCGCGGCGCCGGAAATGTTCTTGCCGGCCTGGATGGTGAAATCCTGCGGATCGATCAGCCAGGTGCCGGTGGTGCCTGCCGCCGCCAGCGTGGTGATGCGCGCGCTGTCGGCGATCCGCACATTGGCGGCCGATGTCTCGATGAAGCCACCATTGCCGCCATTGGGCGCGCCGGCGTCGATGCTGCCATCGACATTCAGCGTGCCCCCGGCCATGTCGGCGAGCAGCAGGATGACGCCGTTGCGGGTCGCCACCGTCTGCGCCCGGATCACCCCGGTGTTGTTGACGACGGTTTTCAGCAGTTCGCCGGCCGCCTGCGTGGTCATCAGCACGCGGCCGCCATCGGCCTGGATGAGCCCGCCGTTATCGACCTGCGCCTGTGCCGTGCCGCGATTGATCGCGACATTGAGCAGGCCATCGCCGGAGAAATCCAGCGTCACCGCCTCGCCGGCAGCAAGCGCCACCGTGCCGAGCCGCGCCTGGATCGTGCCCTGGTTGCTGGCGTGCGCGCCCATCAGCACGACAAAGCCGCCGTCGCTGGTGATGGTGCCTTCGTTGAGCACCCGGCCGCCGCTGCCGGAAAAGCGCGCATTGCCGGCCATCAGGTCGCTGTCGCTGATGCCCAATGTCGACGCGACCAGCCCGCCGACATTCACCTGGGCGCCGCGACCGAACATGATGCCGTTGGGATTGACGATATACACCCGGCCATTCGCCGACATGTGCCCCATGATCGCGGTCGGATCTTGGCCGAGCACGCGGTTGAGGGTCACCGACTGGCTGTTGGGCTGGGCAAAGGTCACGCTTTCGGACGCGCCGATGCCAAAGCCCTGCCAGTTGATCACGGCATTCTGGCTCGATTGGGTCACGGTCAGCGCCAAGGGCGTTGTGGTGATCGCGGCGCTGCCGGCCGCCACGACGCCACCGGTGGGGAGCGCCAGCGCGCCGCCCGGCATTGCCAGCAACGCTGCGGCCATGCAGCCGGCGAGCAGCCGGCCGGTGTGGCGGGTGCGCGCGGTGCGGACGTTCGAGATGGCACGCATGTTATCTGACCCTTTGAAGCTTTATGCCGTTGCCGAAACTTGCCCTCGCCTTCAGAACAGTTTCGTCGCCTGCACCCAGAATTGCCCCGATGCGTCCGGGCCCGACATCACGCGCGTGCTGCCAAGGCGGTGGGCATAGGACGCCTTCAGCTGGAAATTTCCGCCCTGCGCCCAGGTGATGCCGCCGCCGGCGCCGGTCAGGTTCGTGCTGTTCGGCGCCGGGGAAAAGCGATTGCGATTGAAGGTAACGCCGCCGTTATCGATGAAGCCGAACAGCGACAGGTCGCCCGGCAGGTCGCGCACCAGCACCAGCCGCGCTTCGGCGGTAACGATATAGCCCTGGTCGCCGAACCCTTCGCCTTCGGGATAGGCGCGGACGCCATAGGCGCCGCCAAGCTGCATCTTTTCCGAAATGTCGAGGTTCTTGGAAGCGAGCTGGCCACGCGCCGCCAGGTACAGCGACAGCGCGCTGGTGATATTCTGGATGCGCCCGGCGGCGAAATTGAACTTGTGAAAGCCGCCGTTGCTGCGCGCCGTCACCGCATCGATGGCGCGCACGGCCGGGGTGCGGATATCGAGATTGCCGGCTGTCCAGCCAATCGACCAGAAGCTGCTGCCGCCGGCGTCGCGGCCATCGCCCGACAGCCCGAGCGAGCCGATCTGCGAGCGGCGATCGGTGACACTGCCGGTTGTGTCGACTTCGTCGTGGAAGAATTTGAAATCGCCGGCCGCGACCAGATAGATATTGTAGCGATACGACCGTACCAGCGGGTAGCTGGCAAAGACGCTGGCGATATCGGCCGAGCCGTGCGCATCGAGCGCATCGAACTCGCGGCCGAGGCGGTAGTCGAGCCGGGCATAGGCCACACCCAGCGTCAATGCCCCGATCGGCGCCTGGTAGCTGCCGCGGACATAGGTCAGCCCACCATCGGAGACGAGACCCCGCACGCTCAGGACATCGCCGAGCCCCAGCGGATTGTTGAAGTTCAGGCTGCCGCCGGCGCGATAATAGCCGGTATAGCGATTGCCGCCATTGTCCGCATCGATGCTGCCTGTGATGCTGCGGCCCGGCGCAACGTCGATCACCAGGTCGGACGTGCCGACCTCCGCGCCCGGCGACATTGTCGACTGCACGCGGGTGCCGGGCAGATCCGACAGCAGCAGCAACCGGCGTTCCAGCGGGGCATTGGCGACGGTGTCGCCGCTGTCGAGCCCGGACAGGATGGCTTGCGCGGTGCCGTCCGCGACCCGGCTGGTGTTTTTCAGTGTCACGGCGCCATAGCGGCCCTCGACAACGGCGATGGTGACGATACCGCCGGTCGCCGCCTGTTCCGGCAGATATGCCTGGGCCACGAAATAACCGTTGGCGGCGTAGAAATCCGTGATGCGCGCTGCCATCTGGCGCAATTCGCCCAGCGTCACCGTGGCGCCGGGCGTGAAGCCGGTTATGGCGAGCAGGCGCGGTTCCGGGAAAGCCGTCATGCCGGTGATCCGCAGCGCGGTAACCGCAAACGCCGGCCCGGCAGCGGCATCGATCGGCGGGGCCGCGGGCCGCACGATGCGCACGTCGGGGACGACCGGCTGGACCGCTGGTGGCACCGGCGGCAATTGGCGAAGCTGGCCGCCGGCACTGGGCAATTGCTGCGCCAGTGCCGCCTCGGCGATGGTGGTTAGTAATAGCCCCGGAAACGTGATTTTCACTCTGCCCGCCTTGTTTTCACCAAACCCTGTTCCGGCAATGACGCCCGGAATGGCGGAATGATCTGGTCGGCGAGCGGACAGTAATCGGGGGTCGGCGTGCTACCGCTGTAACCCAAATTGGCCTGTCAGCCCCCTGACTGCGCAAATTTGGGCGGTTGGACAGTTGCTGAATAGATGTGGAAAACACCGTAACTTGGATTATATTTTTGTTAACCAACGGTCCGTAAAAATTCAGGGCATAGAGCAGGCTGCTAACTACAGAAGAATACGATATGGTGGTATGATTAAACTAAAATACCCAATGCAAATAGGCCGAAACAACAAAATCCTGTGCAGTATCATTCCTTCAGAAATTGTTTCTAAACTGGAACTTTCTCGGCAATGCCGCGTTTCCTGACTACCCGATTGCGGGTTTTTAAGGTGGCCCGGGGTGAAAAACGATCGAATTGTCTATTTCGCCGACCGGGCTGACGGAGACGACCAGGGTGTAACCGGCCTGTTGCAGTCGCTTGGAATCATATGCCGACATATTCCCGGCGGCATTTCCGGGCTGCCAGCGCTGCGCGACCGTGAACCTGGCTGCTTGCTGATCGATATTGATGCCGCTGGGGGCGCATTGGGCAGCCTGGGCGGTTTGCCGATCGGTGGTGCCGCCATGCCGGTTGTCGTCATGTCGGCGCATGCCGAGGTCGCGGTTGTCGTCGACGCCATGCGGCTCGGCGCCTGCGATTTTCTGACCAAGCCGCTTGATCGTGGCCTTGTCGCGGCCAGCCTGGTGCGTGTGTTCGATCGGCTGGGCAGCGCGCGGGAAGCCTATTGGCGCCGGCAGCAGGCGCGTGCGCTTATCGCGGCGCTGTCAGATCGCGAACATGATGTTCTCAAGGGCCTGCTCGCCGGGCGGGCGAACAAGGCCTTGGCCTTTGCTCTCGGGATCAGCATCCGCACCGTCGAAATGCATCGGTCGCACCTGATGACCAAGCTTGGCGTGCAAAGCCTGGCGCAGGCGATCCGAGTGGCGTTCGATGCCGGAATCGCGATCGACGTCCCGGGCGATCCTGTCGATATCGGCAACGCCGACTGCGCCGCGCCGGATGGCCGGCACCCCGCCATGGCCAGGATTGTGGCCGACCGCTGCTATGGCTGATGGCCGTGGCCGGCCAGCCAGCCCCGGATCCGGGCGTGATCGGCGTGGCGGCCGCCGGCATGATCGGGCGCCGCCATGCGGGCATCACGCATCCCCTGCAACGCCGCCATCAGCACGTCGAGCGGCGGGCCGCTGGCGGTGACCTGGTCGAGATGTGCTGCTGCCAGCCCGGCCGACGGGCCCTGGATAAAGCGATCGACGAGCTGGTCGTGGTGCTGGCGCGCGGTCTCGCCGAACAGGGCGCTGGCGTCGAGCAGCAGAGCGGCGTTGCGTTCGAGCGCGGGCGTCCGCGGCCCGGCGGCGATCGCTGCCAGCAGGCTGTCGAGCAGGCTGGGGTGCTGCATGCAGTCGCGCACCCGCGCCTGGTCCTCGGGCGGCATGAACGGCATCTTGTCGGCAATCAGCTGCGCATAGGCCTGATCACGCGCGCTGGCGAGGCCGAGCAGCAGGTCGAGTTCGTTGATGCCTGAAAAGTCACCGGCGTTGGCGCCGCGAAATTCCTGCCGGCCAACGCGATACGGCTTGTAATAGGGCCGTACGCTGAAAAAGAAGCGATCGGTATCGAGCGTGGCGAACAGCCGCGCATTGATGGCGATGACATCGCGCAGCGCCGCCGCTGCCGCCTCAAGCAACACATCGGCGACCGGGTTGCTGATATCCAACGGCAGGATGCGGTGCAGCGCATCGGCGGCCCGCTGCATGGCGAGGATAGCGCGGGCGTTCTCGTCGATGAACAGGAATTCGTCGGACAGCGTCGTGAAGCTTTTGCGCACGCCGGCGATGGCACGGTTGCGGGTGGCGAGGTGAGCGGTGGCAAAGCGCGGCGCCATGCCGATCGAGGCGCCGGCCTGCAGCGCCAGCGACGAGGCGGCAGCCAGCGGCGAGCGAGTCTCGCGCGCCGGGTTGGTCAGTTCATGGCGGCGCAGCGCCGCCATGTAGAGGCCGACATTGCCGAGAACGCCAAAGGCGCTTTCAAAGCCGCCGCCGGTGTTGCCCTCGCGCGCCAGCGCCTCGGCATGGGCATCGCCTTCGGCGCGCAGCCTTGCCTTGATGCGGTCGCCGATGCCTTCGACAGCGGCGCGGTCGGCCTGCGCAAAGTACAGGTTCTCCAATTCGGTGTTCATCGCGACAAAGGCGGTGCGGATCCAGTGGTCGAAGGCTGCGGCCGTCTGGCTCATCACGGATCCCTTGCATCCTTGCCTTGGCGCGGCGGCTGCGTGGGTGCATCGTGACGCCGCAATGGTGTGCCGGGAATAGGGGTTCGATGGCATGAAGGCCAGCTTTGCCGTGCCGGATGGGGCCTATCTGCTGTCGCATTCGGTCGGTTGCCTGCCGCGCGATGCCGAAGCCGTGCTGTCGGAGCGGTATTTCACGCCGTGGCGGCAATCGGGCGGAAATGCCTGGCCGGGCTGGCTCGATGAAATCGATCGCTTCCGCGCCGCCGTTGCGCGGCTGGTCGGCGGCACAATGGCGAACGTGTGCCCTATGGCCAATGTCGCCGGCGCCGTGGCGCGCATCCTCGATGCCCTGCCCGAACGTGCCGGGCGCACGACCCTGCTCCTGTGTGAGGAGGATTTCCCCTCGCCGGCCTATGCCGTCCAGCGCGCCGCGCGGTCGGGCCATGCGGTGCGGTTTCTGCCGCGCGGAGCGGCAGCGGAGGATATCGCCACCTGGGCGGCCGCGCTCGACGGAAACGTTCAGGCCGCGCTCGTCACCCACGCCTTTTCCAACCGCAGCGCCCGGCTGCCGGTGGCGGATATCACCCGGCTGGCGCGGTCGCGCGGCGTCTTCACCATCGTCGACGCGGTGCAATCGGCAGGTGTCGTGCCGATCGACGTCGGCGAATGGTCGGCCGATTTCGTCGTCGGCACCTGTGTCAAATTCCTGTGCGGCGGGCCCGGCGCCGGCTGGCTGTGGGCGGCGCCGGAGGCGCTGGCGGTGTCGCGGCCGCGCGACGTCGGCTGGTTTTCGCACGCCGACCCGTTCGCCATGGACGTCCGTGATTTTCGCTATGCCCCCGATGCGCTGCGCTTCTGGGGCGGCACGCCTTCGGTCGCACCGTTCATCCTAGCCAGCCATGCGCTCGAAACCCTGCTGGCGATCGGCGTGCCGGCCATTAACACCCATAACCAGGACCTGATCGACCAACTGCACGCCAGCGTTCCGGCGGGGGCCATCGGGTCGGCGCTGCCACGCGACCGGCGCGGCAATTGTGTGCTGGTGCGTGTCGATGACAGCGCGGTGGCGATGCAGCGGTTGGCGGCAGCGGGGGTGATGGCCGATGCGCGCGACGGCTGCATCCGGGTTTCGCCGCACCTTTATTCCGGCGCCGACGATATCGCTCGGCTCGTGGCGGCGCTGGCAATCTAGGCCGTTCGGGTAGAAAAGGGCGCGATGATCGACACAGTGATTCCCGAGCATCTGCGCCCACCGCCTGGCTCCCTTGCTGATTGGACGATCCCGCAGCGCTGGGCCGATTACACCGCGGCCGAGCACGCCGTCTGGGATCGGCTGTTTGCCCGCCAGTCGGCAATGCTGCAGGGCCGCGCCTCGCAGGCCTATCTGCGCGGTATCGACGTGCTGAAGATGACGCGGCCCGGCATCCCCGACTTTGCCGAGCTGTCCGAACGGCTGCTGGCGCTGACCGGCTGGCAGGTGGTCGCCGTTCCCGGGCTGGTGCCCGACGAGGTGTTCTTCGGCCATCTTGCCGAGCGGCGCTTTGTCTCGGGCCGTTTCATCCGCAGCGCCGACCAGCTCGATTATCTGCAGGAACCCGATGTGTTCCACGATGTCTTCGGCCATGTGCCGCTGCTCGCCGATCCGGTGTTTGCCGATTACATGCAAGCCTATGGCCGCGGCGGGCTTCGCGCGGCTGGGGCCATTGCGCGGCTGTCACGGCTTTACTGGTATACGGTCGAATTCGGGCTGGTGCGCGAGGCCGGGGCGTTGAAGCTCTATGGCGCCGGCATCGTCTCGTCGCACGGCGAATCGGTGTTTGCCCTCGACGATCCCAGCCCCAACCGCATCGGCTTCGACCTCAAGCGCATCATGCGCACGCCGTACCGGATCGACGATTACCAACAGGCCTATTTCGTCATCGACAGCTTCGAAGATCTGCTGCGCCAGACGCTGGAAACCGATTTCGGGCCGCTCTACGACGAACTCGAGACCGCGCCGGATTTCGAGATCGGCCAGATTCTGCCGACCGACATCGTG
>JBBQKM010000013.1:0-21011 GCA_038326915.1 Sphingomonadales bacterium | reverse complement strand
CGACTGACGATTAAGCTGGTTTGCCATGGATCTTGCCAGAGGTTCAAAAAACTAGGTTCCGTATAGGTTCCACCCGGGCCGTGGTCAACTCGATCCAGCTCAATACAAAGTCGATCAAAACTGAACATGGCTCTTTTGTTTTTTGTGTTATTAGGCAATATGTTGAGCGGCCACATATTGAACGAAACCGCACAAATATGGACGTATTAGAACAGTCGGAAAACCCCCGAAAACCAGACTCTTAATCAGCGGGTCCCAGGTTCGAACCCTGGTGCGTCCACCAAAATTATCAGCATCTTGATCCGCTCGCCGATACCGTTGCGGTCCGCTTGCCCGCCCCTGCGACAATATGTTGGACTGGCACCGCGCGGAAACGGGTTTACGTTCACGTCAACCTCCAAGCGAAGATTGCAGGACATGGCTGGCCCCAAGGCACAACTCGTCGACGTCACCCGGCATGTGAAACCGCAGGGTTTTCAGGATCGTGTCGCGTTCGGTTTCACCAAGCTGCTGCGCGCCGTGGCGGACGGGTTTTTCGCCAAGCGCTATGGCCATCGCGCTATCGTGCTGGAAACCGTGGCGGCTGTGCCCGGCATGGTCGGCGCTTCGATGACGCATCTGCGGTGCCTGCGCCGCATGTGCGACGATGATGGCTGGATCCGGATCCTCATGGAGGAGGCTGAAAACGAGCGCATGCATCTGATGACGTTCATCGAGGTGGCGCAGCCCTCGGCCTTTGAACGCTTCCTGATCATTGCCGTGCAATGGGTTTTCTACATCGGCTTTCTGGCGCTGTATCTCGTCAGCCCGGCCACAGCGCATCGCGTCGTCGGCTATTTCGAGGAAGAAGCGGTTATCAGCTACAGCCAGTATCTGGCGCAGATCGATGCGGGGCATGTTGCCAATATCCCGGCCCCGGCGATCGCGCGCCATTACTGGATGCTGCCCGATGATGCGACCCTGCGCGACGTGATTCTGGTCGTTCGCGCCGATGAAGCGCACCATCGCGACGTCAATCACAGTTTTGCGAATACGCTCGCGGGGCGCTCGACCGAAAGGCTGGCAATCGCGCCCTATCCGCAAAAGGCCGACCCTGTCCGACGCGCCGCCTGATCTGCATGCAAAGGTGCCAACCGGCCTTGCGCCGGCAGCAGCGGCGCGCGCACAAGCGGTGCCGACGCCGCCGCACGCAACACGGACACCACGGGCATGAAGACACCGCCATCATCCGATCGCGTTCTGGTCCTCGATGGCCATCCGGACGCCACATCGCTGTGCGGGGCGCTGGCGGCAAAAGCCGCTGACGCTGCCAGGAGCCGCGGCGCGGACGTGCGGCTGCTGCATCTGTCGGGCCTCGCCTTCGATCCGAACCTCGCCGGCGGCTACAAGACCCGGCAGGACATGGAGCCTGACCTGCTGATCGTCCTCGAAGCGTTGCGCTGGTGCGATACATTCATTCTGGTGCACCCGATGTGGTGGGGTGCCGCGCCGGCCAAGCTCAAGGGGCTTTTCGACAGGCTGTTCCTTCCGGGCGTCGCCTTTGCTTATGAGGGCGACGGCCACTTCCCGAAAAAACTGTTCGAAGGGCGCACCGCGCGCGTGCTCATCACCACCGACACGCCAGCGTGGTATTTGTGGCTGGGGTACCGGAATGGCTGGGCGAACGTGCTGCGCCGCCAGATTCTCGATTTCGTCGGCCTGAAGGTCACGCATCTGAAGACCGTGGGCCCTATCCGCGGGGCAACGCCGGCGGCGATCGCCGGGTTCATGGCGGCAGCAGGCAAACTCGCCGCTTGAGCCACCACGATCGGCCGCCGAAATCTGCGGCCCTGTGATTTCCGTCACGTGCTCTCGCGTCGGCTTGGCTCGAATATGATTTGCGGGGAACGATTCCCGGATTCGGCAAGCGACGGGGAATCGACGTGGCACGCGAAATATCGAGCAAGAACATCGACGGCATTGCCGATCTGGTCGTGATCGCCCCGATCAAGGACGGATTCATCAATGCCTATGAAAATGTCACCTTTGCCACCCGACTGCGGATCGTATCCGAAGCGTTGAACCGCATCCGCGTCAGCGCGCGCGAGCATGAATCGATCGTGCCGTTTTCCGACGTGACCGAGCGTATCCTGACGCTGCTCGATTTTCGCATTGGCGTGCTCGACAAGGATCTGTTCTCGCTCGAAAGGTCGGCCGGCAGCGACGATTTCGCGCTGCGGTCACGCCGCTACCTCTATCTCACCGCCACATTCGATACGGCGTGGGAGCCCTATATGCGGCTGATCTGGGACCCGCTGGGGCCGTTCCTCGATCTGATTTTCTGCAATTGCGAAGGCTATGTCACCGCCGGCGACAACAGCTGCGAGGCGTTTCTCGACTGGGTGCGCGACCACCAGATGGACAGCGCGATCTTTTACGCCACCACCGGCAACACCATTCGCGACGACGTCTACCTGGGCAAGGTCGACCGCTTGCTGCGCGAGGTCGGCCACCCGCAGCGCGAGCTGGACATCGCCCGCACGATCATGCCCGACCCGGAGGTGGAAGCCGAAAAGGTGCGCCGCGAGGCGCTGCAAGCCGCCGGCGCCGATGACACCGCCAAGCTGTTAAGGATCAACGAACTGGCGCTGGAGGTTCTGACTGTCCTGTTTCGGCTCGTCGATTATTATCCGCCCGAATGGCTGTTCCGTGCCCCTGCGGCCGATCCTGCCCTGGCGCTGAGCGAGGGCAAATATCTCGCCCGGGTGGCCTATAGCATCCTCAAGGGCTGGGACGATGCCTGGCTGCCACCCGCGGCCACGCAAATCTATGCGGAACCGCTCGAATGGTATCGGACCGCGCGGCTCGCGGCCGCCGATGGCAAGGCCCCGCGTGACCTGGCGCGCCCGACCGCCGACGATCCGCCCTTTGACCGGTCGCAGGTGCCGGCGGGCATATTGACGCCGCTGGGCACCCCGGAACGGCCCGTCCGGCAGGGTGCGCTGCTGCTGGTGACGATCACCGATACCGACCCGGCGCGCGCCTGGCTGCGTGGATTCCTCGGCACGTCGCAGCTGCATTTCGAGGGCGACGCCGCGATTCCAGCCGACGGTTTCTACCGCAACATCGCCTTCAGCGCCGAAGGGTTGAAGCGCATCGGGCTGGAACGCGATATCTTCGATGCCTTCCCCAAGGAATTCCGCGAGGGCATGGCGGCGCGATCAGGCCTGATCGGCGATGTTCGTAGCCATCACCCGCGCAAGTGGCTGGCACCGCAGCGCAACTGGCCGCCCGGCGGGGCCGGCTATCGCCCCGCGGTCGACATCAGCGAAATCGATGTCGTCATCCAGTTGCGCCATGCGCCGGCGCAAGCGGCCGATCCGGCGGCTCTGACCGCTGAAATCGCCCGCATCGCGGCAGCAATGCAGGAATCCGGCCTGTTGCTCGTCGCCCATGAACCGCTGCAGCGGCTGCCGGGCAGTGGTCCGCACGGCGAATTCACCGATCATTTCGGCTTTACCGATGGTGTCAGCCAGCCCGATGTCCAGACGGCGGCGACCGATACGCTGTTCGCCACCGCCGACGACGGGCGTCCGATCTGGAACAACAAGGCGCGGCTTGGCGAAGTCCTGCTCGGCTATCGCAACGATCGCGACGATTTTGCCCCGCCCAGTGATGCGCGCGCCGGCAGCGGTGCGAAACGGGCCCTGCGTGCGCTGGTTCACAACGGCAGCTTCCTCGTCGTGCGCAAGCTTGAACAGCATGTCGCCGACTTCAACACCGCGCTGGAGCGTGAAGCAGTGCGCCTGCGCGGCGACGGCTTTGCCATCACCGCCGACGAGATCGCCTGGCAGATCGTTGGGCGCAAGCGCGATGGCGGGCCGCTGGTCGATGGCGCGGATGGCCAGAACGGCTTTGATTATGACGCCGACCGCGAGGGCAGCAAATGCCCGTTCGCGGCGCATATCCGGCGGACCAATCCGCGCGATTTCACCCATGGCCGGCCGGCGCCGCGTATCGTGCGGCGCGGCATGTCCTATGGCCCGGCGTGGCAACCGGGCGAGGCTGTGCAACAGTCACGCGGGCTGATGTTCATGTGCTATCAGTCGAGCATCGCCGAACAGTTCGAAACCATCCAGCGCTGGATCAACGGCGGCAACAGCACCGGCGTGTCGTCGGCGCAGAACGACCCGCTTCTCGGGGTCGCGCCGAAACAGGGCTCGCGCCTGTTCCAGTTCGAATGGCAGGGCCGCGTCGCGCGGATCGAAATGCCCGATGATTTCGTGTCATTACGCTGGGGCCTGTACCTGTTTGCGCCGTCGCGATCCGCGCTGGACACGCTCGCGGCGCCGCGCCGCGACTCCGACATCGCGGACAATATTCCCGACATGGCGGAGTTTCTGGAAAATACCGGGCGGGAGCGGATCAACCGCATCCGGCAATTGCCGCGCGAGCTCGGCCGCCAGGAATGGAAGCGGCTGCTCGAGGATCTGGATGCCAAGGACCCGGGGCAATTGTCGCTGACACCCGATGTCTGGTCGGCCATCCGCTGGTACCAGGGCGGCGCCTATCGGCTGCAGTACAAGGCGCCGCTGGTGACAATCACCCGCGACATCAAATCGAATCCATCGGCCGCGCTGCTGTCTGCGATGGCCGACACCCCGGCGGCGGATGCCGCGCCGGATGACGTTGTCGACGAGACCTACGGCCTCAAGCCGCGCGCGACGGTGATTGTCGCCGGCCGCCGGCAGGTCGATCATGTGCTGGCGAACTGGAAAATCTATTCGGTCGAGGAACAGCTGCGCCGGCTGGAGGGGACCAGCGGCGCAATCTATGTCTCGCAGCAGCCCGACGACCGCTATGTCGAAAACCCCGCGCTCAACGGCAAGTATAATTACCGGCAGGAAGCTGCGGCGACCAACGCCATATTGATGCAGCATACGCTGGCACACGGCTTTGCCGCCGGCCATGGCATCGGCAATGCGCTGTTGCAGGCGGCGCAGGCGCGTGCCCGGCGTATCGGCCTCGATTACTACAAGCTGGAACTGCGGCGCCAGTTCATCATGCCGGCGCTGGGCATGGTGTGTTCGGCCTGGTTCGGCATTCCGGGGCCGATCGTGGGGCCGGATCCCGATGGCCTCAACGCCATCATGAAGAACGGCGGCTGGGACTGGAACACCGCGACCGACCCCGCCGATCGCGACGGCGTGTCGTTGCGCCCGGCGCGCTGCCCCGGCGATTGCCTGTCGCCGTCGCGCCATGCCTTTTACCCGCGGCCCACCGAAAGCATCGCCGCCTATGCCCACGACCATGGCCCGGCGATCCGCAAGGCCGGGGAACGCTTCATCGACCAGTATTTCGGCACCGGCAAAACGCCACCGGGCAGCGTCAGCGGGCCGATGTTTGCCGCGATCGCAGACCGGGATGTGCTGGCGCGCAACCTGATCGGCATCATGATGGGGGCAATGCCGCCGATGGACGGCAATCTGCGCGGCATCCTGATCGAATGGCTGAGCGAAGCGACGCTGTGGCGCCACCAGGCCGCCTATCTGCAGGCGCGGGAACAGGGGCTGGCACCCTTTGACGCCGCCCATGATGCGTTGTGGATCCCGATGACGCGCGCCATGTGCAAGCGGCCGGCCCCCGATCTGCTCTATCGCATCGCCATCGCGGACGATGTCATCGCGGCAAACGGCGATTCCGATGCAAAGGATACCGTGGTCAGAAAGGGTGACATGGTCATCGTCGCGCAGGTTGGCGCGTCGCAGCAATCGCTGTTCAGGAACCCGTTTGCCGAGGGCAAGGTGGCGTCGGTGTTCGGCGGCGACCGTTCGGCACCGCTGCAGGGCGACTATGACGGCGACAAGGCGCCCGAAGGCCTGCCGCCAGTCCATGGCTGCCCCGGCCAGCATATGGCGATGGGGGCAATGCTGGGCATATTGGCAGCGCTGTTCGAAGCCGGGCGTATTCAGGCACTGCCGGCGTCGTTGATCGTCAAGATCATGGATTGGCCGCCAGCGCCGGCCTGATGCCGGCAAGGCGGCGATCCATGCCGAGCGATCGAAAGCCGGCGATGGCGCGCTGCAGCGCCGCCTGCGCTGCATCGTCCCGGCCCAGCCCGTCCCAGATTTCCGCGGCGCACAGGTCGGTTTCATGGCGTTCGCGCGGGGCATCACGCAGCTCGGCCGAACGATAGGCGCGATCGAGCAGCGGCTGCCAGTCGGCGGGGGCGCCCGTTGCCGCCGCCAGCCGTGCCATCGCGCGGCAGGCATCGGCCTCGCCCAGCCGGTCGCCTTCGTCGGCGCGCGCGCACGCCGCTTCGAAATAGCGCCGGGCGTCGCTGGCGCGGCCATTGGTCGCCATGATCGTCGTCAGCCAGCCGAAATTGTTGGACAGGCGCTGCCGGCTGTTGGACGCGACCTGCCAGGCGGTGTTCGCCACCAGCGCGTCGGCGAAGGCGGCATCCCTGGCGATCGCCCAATTGGCATAGTTCTGCACGGCGCGGCACGACACGACGATATAGCGCGCCCGCGACTGCGAGCCGATGGTGATTGCTTCGCCGATGTGGCGCAGACACGCTTCGAAATCATGTTCGGCGATGCATGACAGGGCGTGCAACGCCGCGATCGAGCTGATGACCGGATGATAGGTGCCGTGCAGCGCCGCCCTGGCGTCGGCAAAGCCCGCATGGGCCGCCGGAAAATGCCCCTGCACGGCATCGAGATAGGCCCGGCTGGCAAGCGAATAGGCAAGGCCGGTCGCCGCGGTACCGTCGCTGCGGCTGCCGCGTTTGCTGGCAATGGACGCGTCGAGAAACCGCCGGGCCTGCGCATAGTTGCTGGCAATCGCGTGCGACTGGCCCAGATTGCCGAGCAGCTGCGCGGCAAAGCCGGGGCGGCCGAGCACCGAAGGGTCGCTGCGCACCGCTTCGAGATGGCGGATCGATTCGCCGGCGTTGCCCAGCCCGTAGTTGATGGCGCCCAGCCAGTATTCGGCCATCGTCACGCCTTCGCGATTGCCGTCGCGTGCCGCCAATGCAGCAGCGGCAGTAAGCGTTTCCAGCTGTTCGGCCGACGGATCGACGACCGAGGCACGCCCGAATTTGACGATCAGGCTGGTCAGCAGCCCGGCATCGACCGGGCGATCGATGCCGCCGCGGCCGGCAAGATCGAGCGCCAGCCGATATTGGGCCTGGGCGCGGTCGAGCGCGGCAATCGCCATCGCCCGGTCACCGGCGCGGGTGGCATAATCAATCGCCTGTCGGTCATGGCCGCAGGCGGCGTGGTGATAGGCCAGCGCATCGACATATTCGCCGTCGCCTTCCTGGCCGGCAAAGGCTTCCAGCCGTTCCGCCACCAGCGCGTGCAGTTGCTGCCGCTCTTCAAGGCCGATGATCCGGTAGATAGCGTCGCGAGTCAGCGCGTGCTTGAAGCGCAGCGTGCCCTCGACTTCGCCGGGATACAGGAAATCGCTGGCGCCAAGGTCTTCCAGCACGGGATGGTTGGGCCCGATTCCGGTCAAGGCTGCGAACAATGCGGTCGGGATCATATGGCCGATCACCGACGCGATGCGGACCAGTTGCGCCGGTTCGGGCGCCAGCGCATCGAAGCGCGCCTGCACCAGGCTTTCCAGCCAGGCGTCGCCATCTGCCAGGTCGCCCTCGCGCACGCCGGTCGCCCGGGCGTGGCACAATTCCTCGATGAACAACGGGCTGCCGCCGGCGCGTCGGCGGATGCGTTCGACCTCGAACGGATCACTGGTGCGCAGCAGGCCATCGATCGCGCGTTCGGCGTCGGCATCGCCCAGCGGCCCGACCGTGATCATCGTGCGCTGGCCATCATCGGGGGCGGGCACCGGTTCCGGCCGGGTCGCGAGCAGGATCATCAGCGGGGCCGCGGCAGCGCGGCGGATTTCGGCAATCAGCGTGTGGCTGGCATCGTCGGCCCATTGCCAATCGTCGATCGCCAGCACCGTCGGCCCCGCAAGTGCCTGCGCCCAGCGCTGCATCGCCTGCGAAACGTCGCTGGCGGCGCTGCCGGTCCCGCCAAGGGCTTCGACAATCTGTTCAAAGGCCTGCAGCGGCCGGGCGCCCAGATAGGCCTCGCAATAGCCGCGATGGACCTTGACCCCGGCCTGTTCGGCCGCGTTGAGAAATTCCGACAGCAAGCGCGTCTTGCCGATACCGGCGGGCCCTTCGAGAATGACATGGCCGGTTGCGCCCGCGCCGCTGGCGCGCAGCGCCTTGTGCAACAGCGCCAGTTCCCGCGTTCGCCCGCAAAACGGCATCATGCCGCGCTGGTGGCGCGCGGCATAGCGCGTCGTGATCCGGCTGCGGCCGGCGACCGGAACCGCGGCGATCGCCGTCTTGCGCCCGCTGATCGCCACCGCCCGCTCCGGCCCCGTCTCAAAGAAATGCCGGTCGCTGCCGAGGCAGGATCTGCTGACCATGATTTCGCCGGCAGCGGCAGCATCGCACAGGCGCGCCGCGACATTCGTTGCGTCGCCCAATATCTCGATGCTGCCGCGGACGAGATCGCCGGCGCGCACCAGCACGACCCCCGCGTGGATGCCGGAATGCATCTGGAGCGGGCGGTCAGCGGGCGCAGGCTCGATCCGCGCCATGGCGGCATGCAGGTCGAGCGCGGCCTCGGTGGCGCGGCGGCCGGCATCGTCGAGCGCGGCCGGATAGCCGAAGGCACAGGTCATCCCGTCACCATCGATCCGCACGACGATGCCGCCGTGCCGCGCGATGACAGCGGCCTGCACGCTGCGCAATTGTTCGAGCAGCGCCGAATAGTCTTCGGGTTCAAGCGCACCCGCCAGCCGCGTCGAATCGCAGAGATCGGCGAACAATATCGCCAGGTTGCGGCGTTCGCTGCGGGGGCCGGGCACCGGCATGTCGGGGTGCTAACGCTGCTGGAGTTTGAGCACCGACTGCAGCCGGGCAAATGACGGGATGGCCAGTGACCGGCCGGTCTGCGCGACGAGGTCCTGCCGCGCCAGACTGCGCAGTTCGCGGGTCACCGTTTCGCGATTGGTGCCGATCCGCGCCGCCAGCTCGGCATGGGTCGGCAGATCGGCAATCGTCGCCATGTCGGCGCCGGGTTGCGGCGGCGGCGCCAGCCGCAGCAATTCCGCCACCAGCCGGCCACCGACGCTCAGGTTCGCCATTTCAAAGGTCCGCACCGACAGGTCGCGGACGCGATCGGTCAATTGCCGCGCCATCCAGAATCCGGCCATCGGCACTTCCGACAGATATTTGCGGAAATGTTCGGCGGTCAGATGGCTGAGCACCGTGTCTTCCAGCGCGGCGACGGTGGCCGAACGCTCGGCATTGTCGATCGCCGCCAGTTCGCCGACCAGTTCATTGGGGGATATGGTGCGAAAGATCGTTTCCCGGCCGCTGACCGACAGCACCGAGACCTGCAACAGGCCGCTGACGATCAGATAGACATCGGTCGACAGCGTGCCTTCGGCAATGATGACCTGGCCGCGCTTGACCCGGACAAGGCGGCCGCGCGGCAGGAATTGCGATACCAGGTCGGGGGGCAGGAATCGCGCCGCATCCGCAGCCGGTGAGGGCGAAACATCAGCCATTTCTGCCCCCCATTCTCGCCCGGCCCGTGCGTCTCCAGACTAGGTTCGTGTGACCAAAATCACAAGCTTGATGTGACCAGCGCCACCGTAGCGCGCCGCGAATCGGCCCTACACGGTGGTTAACAAATAGTGTCGCCGGGAAAATGCTCCGAAAAATGCCTCTGCAAGCAGCGCCTTTCCAGTTCGTGCGCGCCGTTCTGGCCCGGGACAGCCGGTTCCTGATGGTGACGCTGGCGTCGTGCGCGGTCGCGGCGGTCGTCGCGATGTTCCAATATTCGGTCTACACCTCGTTCCTGCGCTCGTCGGCAGTGGTGCCGCAGATGCTCGGCGGCGACTTCTGGGTGGCATCGGCGACCGTCGAATGCTTCGATTTTCCCGACCATTTCGATGAAGACTATGCCGCCGCGGTGGCGCGCTATGTCCCCGGCGCGACCTTTCGCCGGGTCGTCGTCGGCTTTGCCGTCTGGCGGTCGCCGCTGGGGCGCCGCGGCAATGTCGTTGTCGTCGGGGTGGATGACGCGGGGCTGACCGACGATGGCTTCATTGCCGACCGGTCCGACCTGGCCCGGCTCGATCTGGTGCCGCCGGCGACCGCCCGGCTGCAGCTGGCATCGGTGTCCGATACGACCCTCCACCTCGAAACCGTCGTCGATTCGCTGCCGACTTTTCTTGGCGCACCCTATCTGATCCTGCCGCTCGACCGCGCGCGCGAGATATTGGGCATGGATGGCAACAGCACATCCTTTCTGATCGGCCGCCTTTCCGACAAGCGCCAGGACCTGGACATCGCCAAGGCCCGGATTGCCCGCGCCCTGCCCGATATCGCGCTGCTGTCGGCGCCGGATTTTTCCGCCAGTTCGGCCCGCTATTGGCAGCACAAGACCGGCGCCGGCCTCGCCATCCTGCTCGCAGCCGTACTGGCCGCGCTGCTGATGACGATCCTGTTGTCGAATGGCGTGCTGCGGTTCGTGCAGCGTTACCACCAGGATCTGGTGTCGCTGCTCGGCCATGGCGCCACCCAGCGCGAGATCACGGTCATCGTCGCGTTGATCGCGACGTTGATTGCCATGGTCACGATGGCAACGGCGCTGCTGGCGACGCCGGTGATGATCGCCATGTTCCGGCCGCTGCTGCCCTGGGTGGCGTTTCGGCCGGAGGACGCGCTTGTCCCGCTCGCTGCGGTGCTGCTGGCGCTCGGCGCGGCGCTGGTCGCGGCACGCCGCGCGATCGCCGCGTTCGGCCCCGATGTCGTGTTCCGGAGCTAGACCATGCGCAGCACCGCCCTCCTGACGCTAGCCGCGCTGCTGGCGGGATGCAGCCAGGCGCAAGGCTATGGCAGCAGCGCCACGGCGCCATCACCCTGGGTGGCGACCGCCGTTGGCCGCGTCGACAGCGACGAGGAAGCCCGCCACCTGCCTGCCGCTGCCGATGGCATCATCGCCAAGGTGCTGGTCAGCCGCGGGGATCGCGTCACCGCCGGGCAACCCCTGATCGCCATCGACTGTGCGCCGCGGCTGGCCGAGGCGCAGGCGCGCCGCGCCGATGCAGCGCGCGCTGCCAGCGCCGCCCGGGGCATGGCGGCCGGCACCGCCGCCGATCGCGCGATAGCCCGGGCCGGGCTGGATGCAGCACAGGCAACGCTGAACAACGAGGCCGGCCAGTTGCGGCGCGCCGGCGACATCTACCGTCGCGGGTTCCTGTCGCGCAGCGGCTATGACACGCGGGTGCAGCAGCACGAGGCCGCGGCATCGGCACTGCGCGCCGCCGCGGCACGCGTGACTGATCTGGACAGCGGGCGGCGGCCGGCCGAGATCGCCGAAGCCGCCGCTGCCGCCGATGCAGCGCAATACCGGGCGGCCACCGCCGACGCGCTGGCGCAGCAATGCACGGTCAAAAGCCCGACGAACGGCCAGGTGCTGCAGATCCTGCGCAAGGAAGGCGAATTTTCGGGCGCCAGCCAGGGCGTGCCGCTGATCGTCATCGCCGATCTGTCGCGGCTGGTCGTGCGCGCCGAAATCGGCGAACGCGATGCAGCACAGGTGCACACCGGCCAGCGCGCCCAGATCTGGATCGAAGGCGGCAGCCAGCGTTGGGCCGGCACCGTCACCGACACCGCGCGGATCATGGGGCGGCGCACGGCACGCTCGCTCGATCCCACCGATCGCTTCGATCGCGATATCCGCGAGGTCTTCATCCGCTTCGATGGCGCTGCACCGCCGGCGCTGGTGGGCCTTCGCGTCACCGTCGGGCTGTTGCAATGACCGGCCGCGCCCTGACCATGGACCGCGTTTCGCACGCCATCCGCGAAGGAGGCGTTGCCAAGACCATATTGGCGCCGATCAGCCGCAGTTTTGCGCCCGGCCGGCTGCACGTTGTCGGCGGTCCGTCGGGATCGGGCAAGACGACATTGCTGTCGATCCTGTCGCTGACGGTGCGCGCGATGCAGGGCGCGGTCCTGTGGGGTGAGGACAATCTCAGCCTGTTGACGCCAGCGGCACAGGCCGGCTGGCGGCGCGAACGACTGGGGCTGATCTTCCAGACCAGCCGGCTGGTCAGCGTGATGAACCCTGCCGAACATGTCCGGCTCGCGGCCGCCATCCGCAACCGTCCCGATGCCGAGCGCGAAGGCCTGGCGGCACTGACAGCGCTCGGCATGGCCGATCGCCTGCGCCAGCTGCCGGCACAATTGTCCGGCGGCGAAAAGCAGCGCGTGGCGATTGCCCAGGCGATCTGTGCACGGCCGTCGGTGCTGCTTGCCGACGAACCCACGGCGGCGCTCGACCAGAGCAATGCCGCGCTGGTCGCCGAAACGCTGCGCCGCTTTGCCCGCACCCATGACGCCGTGGTGGTCTGTGTCAGCCACGACCGGGTGGTGATGGATGCCGCCGATGAATTGCTGATGTTGGAAAAGGCCTGAGGGGAACCATGATACACACCGAGAGATTTTTCGACCAGACCCTCGAAATGATCGAGCATGGCAACGCCCCGCAGGCGCTGCCGATGCTGGCGGGCAAGCTGTACAACGCCCAGACCGACAGCCGGTCGTGGGGCGAAACCTGTGCGATCCTGCGGCGCCACCGCCTGCACAGCGTGCTGCTCGAGGACCCGTTTTGCGCCCGCAGCGTCAGCCGTCCGCGCGGCTATCCCGGCGATGCCGGGCTGATCGACATCATCTATGACAAGGCCGCACCGGGCGTGACGAGCCCGCGCGGGCGCGAATTGTTCGATATCACCGTATGTTTCCAGGCACCCGAGGGCGTGCGCCAGCGCCGCGCCCATGCCGAAACCATGGTCACCACGGCGTGGCAGCAGGGCAAGCGCATCCTGGTGCTGGCCTGCGGGCATTTCCGCGAGGGCGACGGCCTGATCGGCAAGGATGTTTCCAACATCACGCTGGTCGATCAGGACACGGTCTCGCTCGATGTCGTGCGCCGCAATCATGGCGACGCGCCGGCCATCCATGCCGCCAATGTGTTTCGGTATCTGCGCGCGGCGGTCAGCCGTGGCGACCAGTTCGACCTCATCTACACGCTGGGGCTGACGGATTACCTCGACACGCGCGCCATGCAGTTGCTGCACCGGCTGGCAAAGGCCTGCCTGGCACCGCAGGGCAGCTTTCTGCTGGCCAATTTCCTGCCGGCACACCTTGGTACCGGCTGGATGGATGCGGTCATGGACTGGCAGCTGATCTACCGCGACGAAGCCGAGTTGCGCGGTTACGCCGATGCTGTCGGCCTCAAATCGCGCACCTGGCGTGATGTCACCAACTCGATCGCCTTTTGCGAAATGACCGATCCGGGCTGATCGGCGCGCGCCGGCGCCGGCGGATTTTCTTGGCGCCGCCGGGCCGCGGCGTGTAACGACGGCGCCCCATGCCCGGTTCCGCGCCCTTCAGCCTCGGCCTCGATTTCGGCACCACCAATTCGGTGGCGGCGGTGGCGCGCGGCGGCAGGTCCGACCTTGTGACGCTCGCGGCGCCAACGGGGGCCGAGGCGGCGTTCCGTTCGGCGCTGTGCTTTTGGGAGGATGACAGCGTGCGCGGCGGCACCGCGGTCGAGGCCGGGCCGTGGGGCATCGCCGAATATCTGACGTTTCCCGAAGGCAGCCGGTTCCTGCAATCGTTCAAATCGGTCGCTGCCAATGCCGGGTTCGAACACGCCACGGTGTTCGAACGACGCTATAAATTCGAGGATCTGGGCCGGACCTTCCTCGCAAAAATGGCGGCGCGTGCGGCGGGCGCGATGGACGGCGCCACGCGCATCGTCGTCGGGCGCCCGGTGGTCTATGCCGGCCATGCGCCCGACGAAGCCCTGGCGCGACAACGCTATGACGCGATGTTCGGCGCGCTGGGCGAGGTTCACTACGTCTATGAACCGCTCGGCGCGGCGTTCAGCTATGCGTCGCGGATCGCCGACCCGGCGACCATTTTGGTGGCCGATTTCGGCGGCGGCACCAGCGATTTTTCGGTGGTGCAGATCGAAGCCCCCGGTGCGCCGCAGCGCTGCCGACCCCTGGGGCACGCCGGGGTCGGCATTGCCGGCGATCGTTTCGACGCCCGGATCGTCGAACAGCTGGTGATGCCGCTGCTCGGCAAGGGCGGCACCTACCGGTCGTTCGACAAGCTGCTCGAGATCCCGCGCGGCTATTTCGGCGATTTCGCCGATTGGTCGCGGCTGGCGCTGATGCGCAATCGCAAGACGCTCGCCGACCTTGAAAAGCTGCGCCGCGCTGCCACCGACCCGGCCGCCATCGGCCGCATGATCGCGATCATCGAACAGGAACTCGGCTTTCGGCTTTACGAAGCGGTCGGCCAGGTCAAGCGCGACCTGTCGGCGGCCGAAACCGCGATGTTCCGCTTCAACGGTGCCGGGCTGGCGATCGAGGCCCCGGTGACGCGCGCCGAATTCGAAGCGTGGATCGCCCCCGAGATTGCCGCGATCGAGGCGGCGGTCGATCGCGCGCGGGCGATGGCCGGTACCCATGCCACCGCGATCGACCGCGTATTCCTGCCCGGCGGCACAACGCTTACGCCCCGCCTCATCCGGCTGTTTGCCGATCGCTTCGGCAGCGAGCGGTTGGCGAGCGGCGGCGAACTGACCTCGATCGCGCATGGCCTCGCGTTGATCGGCGAACAGCCCGACCTCGCAAGCTGGGCTGCCTGATCCCCGGGATGCGACAATTTGCAGGGGGCAAACAGCCCATTGCGGCGGCCGGATTTTAGCGGCACCATCCTCGCTTGTTGCGGTGCACAATCGGGGGATGCGCTGAATGGATATGGCCGGACGGGCGCCGACACGCCGCGAGATACTGCACGCCATCGGGGTGATGGGCGGTGCGTCGGTGCTGTATCAGGCAATGGCGACGATGGGCCATGCCGCCGAAACGCAATTCACCGGCCCGCCCAATCTTTCGGGTGCGCGCCCCGGCGCGACGGTGCTGGTGCTCGGCGCCGGGCTCGCTGGGATGCTGGCGGCGTATGAGCTGACCAAGGCCGGCTACAAGGTGCGGATCATCGAGTACAACAATCGCCCCGGTGGCCGGAACTGGTCGCTGTACGGCGGCGATACCTACACCGAACTCGGCGGCGCCACGCAGAAAGTCGGCTTTGCCAAGGGCAATTATCTCAATCCCGGCCCGTGGCGCATCCCGTATCACCACCGCACCCTGCTGCATTATTGCAAGGCGTTCGGCATTGCGCTCGAACCCTTCATCCAGCTCAACCACCAGGCGCTGGTCCACAATTCCAAGGCCTTTGGCGGCAAACCACAGCGCTATCGCGAACTCGCCGCCGATTGGGACGGCAATGTCGCCGAATTGCTGTCGAAAGCCATCGACAACAAGGGGCTGAACGCCGCGATGACCGCCGAGGATGGCGACAAGCTGAAGGAAGCGCTGCGCACCTGGGGCATGCTCGACAAGGACATGCGCTATATCCGCGGCCCGGCATCGGCGGCGCGGCGCGGCTTTGACCGGCCACCCGGCGGCGGCGTCAACGGCGAACCGATCCCGTCCACGCCGTTCGATTTCCGCGATGTCCGGCAATCGGGCATCTGGCGGGTGTTCGCCCAGCACATGGGCCATGAACGCCAGACGACGATGTTCCAGCCGGTCGGCGGCATGGGGATGATCGGCAAGGCCTTTGCCGCGCAGGTCGGCGACACCATCCGCTATGGCGCCAAGGTGACCAAGATCGACCAATCGGGCGGTGCCGTCACCGTGACCTACACCGATGTCGCCAGCGGTGCCGTGGAAACGGCCAAGGCGGATTACTGCGTCTGCACCATCCCGCTCGGTATTCTCAGCCAGATCGATCTCGATGCCTCGGCCGGCATGAAGGCCGCGATTGCCGCCGTGCCCTATTCCAACTCGGTCAAGGTCGGGCTCGAGATGAAATCGCGGTTCTGGGAGGATGACGACGCCATCTACGGCGGCATCAGCTTTACCGACCAGGAGATCCAGATGATTTCCTATCCCAGCGGCGGCATGCACAGCGCCGGGCCCGGTGTCATCCTCGGCGCCTATATGTTCGGGCCGCCGTCTTACAAATTTGCCGGGATGGCGCCCGAACAGCGCATCGCTGGCGCGCTCGACATGGGCGAAGTGCTCCACCCCGGCCGCTACAAGCAGCAATACAGCAACGGCGTCGCCGTCGCGTGGAGCCGGTCACCCTTCACGCTCGGCTGTTGCGCGCAGTGGAACGAGGATACCCGCAAGGAACATTACCAGACGCTGGTGGCCGTTGACGACCGCATCGTGCTGGCCGGGGAACATGCGTCCTATGTCGGGTGCTGGATGGAGGGGGCGTTGCTGTCATCCCTCGATGCGATCACCCGCCTGCACAAGCGCGCGCTGGAGGCCTGACGTGATGAAAATGATATTCGCCGTCGCCGCGCTGGCGCTTGCCGCCCCCGCGTTCGCTGCCAAGCCGGAGCTGGTGCACCCCGGCGCAGCGGTTTACCAGAATGTCTGCCAGGCCTGCCACATGGCCAATGCCAAGGGCGCGGTCGGCGCCGGGCGGATCGCAGCGCTCGCCGGCAATCCCAATCTCGCCTACCCCGAATATCCGATCACGGTAGTGACTGGCGGCAAGGGCGCGATGCCGTGGTTCCGTGGGCAATTGACCGATCAGCAGATCGCCGATGTCATCAGCTATGTGCGGACGCATTTCGGTAACCGCTACAAGGCGCCGGTAACCGCCGCGCAGGTCGCCGAGCTGGGCATCAAGGCGCCGCCCGGACGCGGCGAGTAGCCGAGCGCCGGCGTCAGGGCGTCGACGCGTCGGCCACGCGGGTCACCGCCGTCAACCGCTCGAACTGGCCGGTGCAACCATTGTCGATGAATGCGGCGCCCAGCGCATCGACCGCCGCCGGCGCCGCCGCCAGCTTGCGGAACCGGATCGTCGCCGGGCTGCCGCTGCCGCTCATCTTGAAACTGTCGCCATCGGCGATCGGCAGCGCCGCGGGCCATGCAGCAACCGCCTGGCCCGCGGCATAGGCCAGCGGCACCCCGGCACCGCCCGCGGCGCGCGCCACCGTGACGGTGCCGGCCGCCAGCGGATCGGCGCGCCACAACGACACTTTCGTCGGATCGAGCGCACAGACCGTGCCGCTGCTGCCGGCATCGACCGCCCACACCCCGGGCGGCACCGGCTTACCGACATAGGCCGTTCCCGGCCCGCGCACGGCCCCGATACGGGCGCGACGCTCGGCCTTTTGCGTCAGCAGGTCCGAAAATGGCGTGCCGGTCACCGCCGTGCTGGCGGCGGCAAGGCTGAAACTGCCCGGCCCCGAAAAGCTGCGCGTGCCGCGCGCGTCGAGGATCGTCACCTGGTCACCCGCCTTTAGCATCAGCGCGGCATTGTCCGCGAGCTTCTGCCCCGGCTTGTATTGCGCCGCCGACGGGCCGACGACGCGCACGACCATCGGCGCGGCCAGCACGGGCACTGCAAGCAGCAACGCCGCCATGCCGGCGCCCAACCCGCGCAGCCTATTCGAGATCATGACACCCTCCCGGTCCGATACTTGCCAAACGCTTTACCAGATACGTCAGCGCAATGTCATCCGGCGCAGCGGCAGCGCGCGCCTGCAATTCCGCCAGCGCCTCCGTGTCGCCGGCATCGAAGCGCGCATAGAGCGCCGCAAGCCCTGGATCGGCAACCCCCTTGCCGACACCTAGTGGCTCGAACACCTCCAGCGGCGCATCGCGGCCGCGCACGCGCACCCGGCCCATCGGCCGGAACCGGTCGATCCCGACGCGCTCCGCCGCCTCGCGGCTGACCAGCACGGCGGTTTTCAGCGTCTTGTTGGCGCTTTCGAGCCGCGACGCGACATTCATGCTGTCGCCGAGCGCGGTATACTGGATGCGGCCTTCGCCGCCAAAATTGCCGACGATGGCGTCGCCCCAGTGCAGGCCGACGCGCGTGCGGCCGAGGGATGCCCGCCCCGCCACCGGCCGCATCAATACGTCGCCGGCCTTGCTCATCGCAATGGCAGCAGCGAGCGCGTTCTGGGCATCATCGGCACGCGCCAGCGGCGCGCCCCAGAATGCCACCACGGCATCGCCGACGAACTTGTCGATGGTGCCGCCGTGCTCCAGCACCGCCCGGCTCATGGTTTCGAGATATTCGTTGAGCATCGTCGCGACGGCTTCGGGATCGAGCGTCTGGCACAGGCTGGTAAAGCCCTCGATGTCGGTGAACAGCGCATAGATTTCGCGGCGCTCGCCGTGCAGCGCCAATTGGCCGGGCTCGCGCAAAATCTGCTGCGCCACGTCGCGCGGCAGATATTTGCCCAGCGCGCCTTGCGCAAACCGCCGCTGTTCGGCGCCGACGATGCGCGCCGTCGTACTGGCGGCAATCACCGCCAGCAGCCAGCCGGCCGCCAGCCCCGCGGCGGGCAGGCCATAGGTGTCGATGCGTTGGCTGCCCTGCAACACGAAAGGCACCACGAAGATGGCGGCGACCTGGGCGATACCGAGCGGCACCACCAGCCGCGCCGGCAGATCGAAACCGCCGGTGATCGCCGCGAGCAGCACCACAGCGATGGCAGCGGCCCACAGCAGCAGCCCGGGGATCGGCAGCGGCCGCCGCCCATCGAGCGCTTGCGCAATTAGCGTGGCGTGGAGTTCGACGCCGGCAGTGGTCGCGCCCGTCAACCGGGTGAACGGCGTGATGAAGCGATCGGATTCGGGCAGGTCGGCACCGATCAGCACGATCTTGCCGGCGACCGCGTCGGCCATTGCCGCGGCGGTTTCGGGTTCGGCGAAAAGATCGATCGGGAAGGATGCGAACACCGGCCGGCCGACGAACCTGGGCTTGCGGAACACGCTGGCGCCGGTGAATGTTTCAAAGCCGGGTGCGCCGGTGATGGCGTTGACCAGCAGCTTCGGTGGCGCCTTGGCGGGCGAGGGCCATGTCCGCCAGGCATTGTCCGAATCGACATCGAGCCGGATCGAAGCCGGCCGCACCGACCCTTGCGCCACGCGCGCGAACAGGTCGCGCAGGTGTTTTTCCTGCCAGGGCATGATGAATTCGCCATTGTCGGCGTTGGTCGAATAGGCAAACCACGTCGGGGTCTTCATCGCCTGCAGGGCGGTTTCCAGCTTGTCGTCATCGGGCTGCGGCTGGTCGATCAGGATATCGACGCCGATGGCGCGCGGGCCCAGCCGATCGAGATTGGCCAGCGCCCGCCCCAGCAGCACGCGATCGAGCGGGGATCGCTTGCCGGTGGCGGCAAGGGTTTCCTCGGTAAAGGTCACCAGCACCACCCGGCCATCCTGGTCGACACGCGGCGCGGTGATGGCGGTACGCACGTCATACAGGCCGCGTTCGGCCGCCAGCAGCACCGGCAGCTGCCAGCCGAAGCGCGCCATCACCACCGCCAGCGCCAGCACGCCCAATGTCGCCACCAGCCGCAGCCAGCCGGCCTGGACCAGCGCCGACCGCAACACGCCAAACCGCTGCACAAACGCCGTGCCCTCGGTCATGCTACCGGCGATCAATTCCCGGCCGGGGCGACCGCCCCTGGCAACGTGCCCGACAGCGACCCGGTCAGCGGTTTCGCCGCATCGCCGACGATGGCAAAGCCCGACCAGTAATAGGGGTGCGACGTGTCGGCCTTGTCCATCAGCCGTACCTGCGACGCGCGCAACGCCTCGCCGACGCTGATCCGCCCGGCATCGCTGAACAGCCCCGAAATCAGCGTCCTGGTCGCATCATAGTTGTCGGGCACCGGCCAGTGGCTGGCGATCACCGCCCGCGCCCCGGCGCCGACAAAGGCGCGCACCAGGCCATCCAATGCAAAATTGCCCCCCGTCGCGATACCGGCGTCGCGCGTCGCCGCCGCCGTTGCCGTGCCGGCGGTATCGCACGCCGACAGGATGATGGTGTCGGCATCGAGGCCCAGGTCGAAAATCTCGCGGAACGACAACAGGCCGTCCGACTGGGCATCGCCGAACGACGTCAGCAACGCCGGCCGCGCCGGGCATTCCGGCCGCGGCGCAGTCACAAGGCCATGGGTGGCGAAATGGATGACGCGATAGCTGCGCAGGTCGGTGCGTGCCATCAACGCCGTGTCGCTGAACGCCGCCCCGGTGACGATGTCGCTGCCGCCGCGGCCGAGCAGCCCGGCGCCGATCTTCAACTCGGCCGCCGAAATCGGGTTGCCCCATTCGCGCAGCGGCCAGTCGCAGGCATCGCGGCCAGGCAGCGGTGTCATCGGCGCGCCAGCGGTAATACTGCGCGTCCGCGCCGCAGCCGGTTGCGCCGCCGGTGCCACCCCGGCCGGAATGGCGTTTTCGCCGAGCCCCAGATAGCTGCGCGTGCCACGCGACGCCGCCAGCGCCCGCACTTCCAGGAAAGCGCGCGGGCTGACCGCGGTCGACACCATGCGATTGCGCCCCAGCCAGGCGAGGCCGCGCATGTCGAAGGCGTCGCCAGCGGGATCATCGGCGCGGCGTTCATAGGCGGCGAGCCCCGCGTCGCTGGCGATCAGCAGATTGGGCGGCAGTTGCAGCAACGGGCCATCGGGTTCGAAGACCAGATGCGTTACCGCCGGCATCGCCGCATCGACCGGATCGAACAGCGACCGGTACAGCCGGCGCGCCGTTACGGCCGCGAACGGATAGGTCGCGGCCCGGCCGTTTTCGATCTTCACGATCGTGTCGCGCAATTCGGCAACCATGGCGCCAAGCTCGGCGGTGGCGGCGCCGACGCGAAAGATGCGCGCCGTGTCGGCGCTGGCAAACAGCGCATAGGCCGCATCGCCAACGAGCACGAGCTTGTAATAGGCCTCGCCCGCCCGCAGCTTGCCCTGCACATCGGCCAGCGTCACCGTGGCGTTGCTGATGCTGCGATAGCGCGGATAATCGCCCAGCCGCGCCAGCACCGCCGTCTGGTCGCGGCCCAGCGCCTCGCGCCGCACCCGCAGCGCCGCGAT
>JBBQKM010000012.1:0-23122 GCA_038326915.1 Sphingomonadales bacterium | reverse complement strand
TTTTCAGATGTTTGCGTTTGTTAACGATTGTGAGGTGTAAACCACGCCGACACATTTAGCACTTCGCCCGGCGCGTCGGGATCGATCCGCCGCCAATCGGGCACCTGGTTGCGCGCCCAGGTCAGCTGGCGTTTCTGATATTGCCGCGTCGCCGTCGCCGCCGCGGCAACCGCATCGGCCAGCGGCGTCGCACCCGCCAGCACCCGGGCGAATTCCGCCACGCCGAGCGCGCGCAGCACCGGGCGGTCATCGGGCAGCCCCCGCGCCAGCAGCGCCGCGACCTCGGCCAGCGCGCCGGCCTCGACCATCTGCGCCAGCCGGGTTTCGGCGCGGGCGTTGAGCACGGCGCGCGGCACGTCGACGACCACCGCGCGCACATCGCTGTCGGCAGCAATGCCCCCAACCCGCGTCGCCTGCCAGTGCAGCAGCGATTGCCCGGTCGATCGCATCACCTCCAGCCCGCGCAGGATGCGCTGGCGATCCGTCGGCATCAGCCGCGCTGCCAACGCCGGATCTTCGGCAGCGAGCGCGACCGCAGCGTCGGGCGTTGCCAGCGCCCGTGCCGCGGCGCGCACATCGGGGTCGATATCGGGCACCGGCGCGATGCCCTGCAGCAGCGTGGCGATATACAGCCCCGTGCCCCCCACCAGGATCGGTACCCGGCCGTCGCGGTGCACATCGGCAATCGCCGCCTTTGCCATTTCGGCCCAGCGCGCCGCGCTCGCCGCGTCATCGCCATCGAGCACGCCATAAAGCCGGTGCGGCACCAGCGCTGCCTCCGCCGCCGACGGCCGGGCGCTGATGATGCGCAAATCGGCATAAAGCTGGCTGGCATCGGCATTGATGATGGTGCCGCCGATGCGCGCCGCCACCGCCAGCGCCAATGCCGACTTGCCGCTCGCCGTCGGCCCTGCGATGACCGCCACCATGGAATTGCCCGCTGTCACGCCGCTGATCATCACTCTTGTCGCCGAAGGCGCCTTGTCGTCCGGTGACGCCGCTACCGCAAGTGACGTGCTGCGCGGATCGGGCGGCGAACCCGGCCTTGTCGAATGGATCGACACGGGTGACGCCCTCGACCTCCACACCACCGACATCGCCGCGCCCGCCGCGCGCGCGGCGCTGGAGGCGGCGCTGCCGCGCCATATCGACATCATCGTCCAGTCCGCCGACGCGCCGCGCCGCCGGCAATTGATCATCGCCGACATGGATTCGACGATGATCACCGTCGAATGCATCGACGAACTCGCCGATTATGCCGGGCTGAAGGCGCAGGTCTCCGCGGTCACCGAGGCCGCGATGCGCGGCGAGCTCGATTTCGAAGCGGCGCTCGATGCCCGGGTGGCGTTGCTGAGGGGCCTCGACGCCAGCGTCATCGATCGCTGCCGGGCCGAACGCGTGCGGCTGACCCCCGGCGCGACCGCGCTGGTGCGGACGATGGCGGCGCATGGCGCGCATTCGATCCTGATTTCGGGCGGTTTCACCGCCTTTGCCCGGCCCGTCGCCGCCGAAATCGGCTTTGCCGAGGTGCGCGCCAACACGCTGCTGGTGGCGGATGGCAGGCTGACCGGCCAGGTCGCGCGGCCGATCGTCGATGCTGCGGCCAAACGCGCCGCGCTGCTCGCCGCCGGCATCGACCTCGCCGCCACGCTGGCGGTCGGCGATGGCGCCAACGATATCCCGATGATCGAAGCTGCGGGCCTTGGCATTGCCTATCACGCCAAGCCGAAAGCAGCGGCGGCGGCGGATGGGGTGGTGCGCAACGGCGACCTGACGGTGCTGCTGCGCGCGCAGGGCTATCGCCGGCAGGATTGGGTGTAACGCCGCCGTATCAGCGCCGCTCCACCGCCGCGAACCACAGCGCGCACACCCCGATCACCGCCGCCAGCAGGCCCGCCTGATCGAATGTCGACTGCGCCGCGATCCAGACCATCACCGCGATGACCACGGGCGCCGCCACCATCGTCCCCGGCAGCGCCGCGACATCCCCGCCGAGCGCGATGCCCCGCCGCCGCAGCGCCAGCGCCGCCGCCGCCGCGCCGATGAACAGCAGCACCAGCACCAGCCCCGACACCGCCGCCAGCGCGGCAAAGCTGCCGAACACGGCGAGCGCGACGACAAGGCCGATATGGACGACGATCGCCCGCACCGGCACATGGCTGGCCGGGTCGAGGCCCCCCAGCCACGCCGGCAGCCGGCCATCGCGCGCCATCGCGAACAGCAACCGCGGCGAGCTGAGCGCGTCCGACACCGTCCAGCCGAGCATCGACACCAGCGCGCCGGCGAGCATCAGCGTGCGCAGCGGCGGCGCCACCTGGCCCAGCGCATCGGCGAGCGGCGTCTTTGAATCGGCCAATGCCGGCCCCAAAATGCCCTGCGCGACGAGTTGCGCCCCGACGAAGACAACGGTGACCGCCGCCAGCCCGAGCACCAGGGCGCGCGGCAGCGTGCGTGCCGGATCGCGGATCTCGCCACCAGCCAGCAGCGCGCCATGGACGCCGGCAAACAGGAACACCGCCAGCAGCGTCGCATCGCCCAGCCCCGGCGCCACCGGCAGGCGCGGCACCGGCAGATAGGCCGGGTTGATCGCGAACACGCCGATAATGAGGAAGATCGCCAGCGGCACCAGCTTGATCGCCGCCGCCAGCGAGACAAAGCGCATGGCGGTGCGCACGCCGCGCCGGTTCACCGCGATCAGCAACAGCGCCAGGCCGATGATCATGCCGGCGCGCACCGGTGGCGCCGCCAGCGCCGGCACGAACGCCGCCGCGGTATCGGCCGCCGCGGCGGTGATGGCGCCGGCGGCGAGCACATTGGCGAGATAGGTCAGCGCGCCGGGCAGGAAGCCGGCACAGCGGCCGAAGACGATTTCGGTAAAGCCGGCCTGGCCGCCGCTGGTCGGCACCCGCGACCCGGCCTCGACATAGCAGATGGTGATGGCGACATTGGCGATGGCGGCAATCAGGAATGCCACCGGCGCCCACGGCCCCGCCGCCTTGGCGGCGAGTGCCGGCATGACGAAGATACTGGCGCCGACGGTATAGTTGACCATGTTGGCAGCAAGGCCGAGCGGCCCGATGCCGCGCACCAGCCCGCGGTCGCGCGCGTTGACTTCGCCGATGCTCGCCATCCTGCCCCCCCTGTCATTCCCTCCTCCCTGCGGGGCGGGCGACTCGGCGCCAGCCGAGCGGGGTGGGGGTCACACGCTCCGCCACGAGCAACCCCCACCCCGCTCGCTGCGCGAGTCGCCCTCCCCGCAGGGGGGAGGGAGTTGTTCAGTCCCCCAGAAACCCGCGCACTTCGGTGATGAAATCTGCGGTCCGGTCGTGGTGGACCCAGTGGCCGGCGCGATCGTACAGCGACACCCGGGCGTTGTGGAATGCCGCGATCCGGCCATCGACCGCCGGGTTGCTCGCCCAGCTTTCGGCGCCATAGACCAGCAGGGTCGGGCAGGTGATCGCCCCCCACAGCGTTTCGAGGTCGGCATAGGCGATATCGACGCCCGAAAACGACCGGACATAATTGTCGAACTTCCAGCTCCAGCTGCCATCTTCGTTCTGCAGCATGCCGTGAACGGTCAGGTGGCGCGCCTGTTCGGGGCTGAGATGCTTGTTTTCGGCCTGCATCCGGGCCAGCGCCTCGTCGATGCCGGCATAGCGTTTCGGCTGGCGGCGGCTGAGGTCGCGCTGCTCGCCGATCCAGGTGCGCAGGCGATCGGCGGCGTCGATGCTGCCGCGTTCGGCGAGCATCTTGGGCGACGGCCCCAGCCCTTCGATGGCGACGAGCTTCTTCACATTGTCGGGAAACAGCCCGGTATAGCGCAGCGCTATGTTGCCGCCGAGCGAATGGGCGACGATCGACAGCGGCGCGAGGCCTTTCTGGTGGATGATCTGCGCGAGATCATAGACAAAGGCCGCCATGCTGTAATTGCCATCGGGCGACCATGCACTGTCGCCGTGCCCCCGCAGATCGGGCGCGATGACATGCCAGTCGCGCGCCAGGTCGGCGGCGACCCAATCCCAGTTGCGGCAATGGTCGCGGCCGCCGTGGAGCAGCAGCAGCGGCGGTGCCTCCGGGTTGCCCCAGTCGACATAATGCAGCCGCAGCCGTTGGCTGATGAAGCTGCCCGACGCCGGGCCCGCCAGCGTCACGCCGTGATCTCGCTCGAAAAGCGGATGTTGCCGGCGGCAAGGCCATCGACCAGCACCTGCAGGCCGCCCGATCGGATCATCCATTCGAGCCGGTGATCGCGATATTCGCGCTGGAACTGCCCCGATGCGATGGCCTGCGGCACGATCTTTGCCACCAGTGCCGCCACGGCTTGGGCTTCGGCGGCAGTCTGCGCCACCGCCGGTCGCGCCATGCAGCGCGTCACCCAGTCGGCCAGCCGGCTGCCGGGGGCCGGCGGCGCAGCGAAACCGACCGCGCCGAGCACGAACGGCACCACCGCGATGTCGCCCCAGCCAAAGCTTTCGCCATTGAACCAGTCGGCCGCGCCCAGCTGCGCCTCCAGCCAGCTGTTCAGCCCGGCGATCTGCCCGGCGGCGCGCGCCAGCAGGGCATCGGCTTCGGCACCCGCCACGCGGCCGAAAACCCGCACTTCCATCATGCCCCAGACGACGGCTTCATACTGGGTGTCCATGACTTCCTCGATCATCCGCACCCGCGCACGCGCCGCGGCGCCGCCGGCGTTCATGGCGGGCAGCAGCGCCGGGGTGGGCCAGCGCTCCTCGATATAGTCCTGGATGATGGTCGAATCGAACACCGACACGTCGCCGTCGACCAGAGTCGGCACCTCGGCGCGCGGGTTGGCGGCGACGAAATCACCACCGGCACCGCCGCTGCCCATGCCATCGGGGGTGACAAGGTCGAATGCCACGCCCTTTTCGCGCAGCGCGATCTTGTTCTTCTGGGCATAGGGCGAGAGCGGATGCTCGTAGAGAAGCGGCTTGGTCATGCCCGCACTGTCGGACAGCGCGCGATTTAGGGCAAGTCGGCGCCTTTCGCGATCAGCGCGAGGGCGGGGCCGCGGCGTAGACGAGGCTCAGGCACGTCAACCCGGCCTCGCATTTGCCGAACTCCGAGATGTCGAGGAATGCGACTTCGAACCCGGCGGCGGCGATGCGCGCCAGCGTGGCGGCGCCGGTGGCATGGAAAACCGTGTCGCCGACGGTCAGGCTGTTGCCGGCAAAGGGTTCGCCGGGCGCGCTGGCGATGTGGCGGCGGCCGAAAACCGCGGGGTCTATCCAGTCGGTATTGACCAGCACCAGGTCATCGGCGAGCGCCGACACCGCGGTCTTGAGGTGCAAAGCGTCGGCGAGCGGCACGCCGGTGACGCGAAACCCGTGCGCCGCGACCGCATCGGCGACCTGCGCCACCGCCGCGGCGTTGGTGCGCCGCGTCAGCCCGATAAAGATATCGCGCCCGACAACCATGACATCGCCGCCGTCGAGCGTGCCCGGCGCGGTGATGGTGATATGCGAACGGTCGGCCGGCAGGTGCGGTGCGATGTGCGCCACCTCCCCCTGCCGCGACGCGGCGCCCGGCCGGGTGCGGATAACCAGCGTCGGCAGGATGACGGCGGCATCCTCGACAAAGCAGCTATCGGGATAATCGGCGAGCGCCAGCAGCACGGTGACGGTCGCCCCGGCGCGTTCGAGCGCGCTGCAATAGGCGGCGTGCTGGGCCACGGCACGCGCCATGTCGATGGGGACACGATCGATATGGGTCAATTCGGCGCGATCGAGCGGGCCAGGCAGGCGCGTAAGGGCATGGATCATCGCGGCAGCATGGCGGGCGGGTCGCGCATCGGCAAGCGGCACTGGGAGCAATGCGCCGTTTCAGGCCGGATTCACGGCTTTCAGCTGTAATATCAGAGGTCTGGCGGGGCGCAACCGTGGCATTTGCAGCCCGATCCGCCCGAGCAATTCCCCCGAAAACACGCCGAGCGACGGGATTTCGGTGGCATTTTGCTTGATTGGCCACTCAAGCGAAACGGCATAGTCTTGCGCCGGATCGAGGCCTGAAACGCGCAGGCACGGCGGGAAAACCGCCACCGGCTGGGTCAACTGGGTGTACGACACCAGCGCCGCACCGCGATCCGGCGCGACGATGGCAAAGGCGTTGGCATCGGCACCGGCATCGATCCGCACCAGGTCGCCGCTGTGGATCAGGGCGCGGTGGCGCTTGTGCAGCGCCACGCCGGCCGCAAGCGCTTCGGTCTCGTGCGCATCCATTTCGCGCAGGTCCATTTCCATCCCCATATGCCCGAACAGCGCGGTGGCGACGCGCAGCGCCATCGGCAGCGTGCGGCCGGTGATGTGGCAGTGGCGCGGGCCGACATGGCTGCCCATCAGTTCGGCAGGGAAAAACTGCGAAAAGCCGCGCTGGATGGCGAGGCGATCGAGCGCGTCGTTCGAATCGCTCGTCCAGATGCGGTCGGTGCGCTCGAGAATAGCGTAATCGGCGCGGCCGCCGCCCGACGCGCAGCTTTCGATCTCGACCTCGGGATGGGCGGCGCGCAACCGGTCGAGGACGGCGTAGACGCCGAGGACATGGGCGCGGGCGCCGGCGCGGCCATCGCTGCCGCCGGGATGCGACAGATCGCGGTTCATGTCCCATTTGAGATAGGCGATCTGATGATCGCGGAGCAGCGCGTCGATCGCGGCGAACAGGTGCTCGCGGACCTCGGCGCGGCCGAAATCGAGCACCAGCTGGTGACGGAAATCATGTTGCGGTGCCGGCGGCGTGGCGAGCACCCAGTCGGGATGGGCGCGATACAGGTCGCTGTCGGGATTGACCATTTCGGGCTCGACCCACAGGCCAAATTCCATGCCCAATCCGCGGACATGATCGATCAGCGGCGCGAGGCCGTGCGGATAGATCGCCGGGTCGACGGTCCAGTCGCCGAGCCCGGCGCGATCGCTGCGCCGCCCCAGGAACCAGCCGTCGTCGAGCACGAATCGTTCGGCGCCGACCGCGGCGGCGCGGGTGGCAAGGTCGACCAGCACGGCGGGATCATGGTCGAAATAGACGGCTTCCCAGCTGTTGTAATGCACCGGGCGCGGCCTGCTGGTGAGGCGGGCGTGCTGCGGTCGTGCCCTGAGATAGCGGTGGAAGGCCTGCGACAGCCCGGTCAGCCCGGCATCCGACACGCTGGCGTAAAGCGGCGGCGACGCGAGGCTGGCGCCCGGTGGCAGCCGCACTTCGCCGGGCAGCAGCAGTTCGCCCATCGCCACCGACGCGCGGCCATCGGCGAGGGTTTCGACCGCGAGCCGGTGGTTGCCGCTCCAGCCGAGGTGCCAGCCCCAGGCGAGGCCATGGGCTTCGCCGGTATCGGCGGCGGTGGCGATCAGTGCGGGGAAATTGTCGTGGCTGGTGCGGCCGCGGCGGTTTTCGCGCAGGTAGGTGCCGGGGAAGCGATCGAGGGCGCGCGTCTGGAATTCGGCGGCCCAGCGGCCTTCGAAAGTGATCAGCCGCGTGGCGTGCGACGGCAACGGCAGCACCGGCGCGGCGAGCGCATCGACCGTCAGCGGTGTGGCGCCGCTGTTGGTGAGCGTGGTCGTGGCGACCAGCACATCGCCGGCGATGGCGAGATCATGGACGAGGGTGATGCCGTGGCCGGGATCGCGGCTGGTGATGACGACACGGCCGGGGCTCGCCGCGACGCCTTCGACGCGCGCGAGGGCGGCCCAGCCCAGCCCGTCGCGATGCGCCGCCAGCCCCGGCGCGCCGGGGCCGCCCTGGCCGAGCATCGGGGTCAGCGCGAGCGGCGGCGGATCGGCGGGCGACGCGGGCGTCTCGGCGCGCGCCAGCAGCGCCGGCAGCCGGGCAAGATCGACGCCATCGTCCAGTCGCAGGCCCCAGTACAGCGCCACCGGCACGCCGGCACCCAGCCCGATGACCAAGGTCACACGGTCACCATCGAGGCGCGCGAAAGGCGGTGGATTGGCAGCAGCGGGCGGCATCGGGCACAAGGCCTATGTCGTTCCCCCAGGTTTGGAAATCCCCGCGATGCTCGGCGTCTGCTATTATCCCGAACATTGGCCCGAAAGCTGGTGGGCCGAGGATGCCCGCCGGATGCGTGCGCTGGGCCTCACCCATGTGCGCATCGCCGAATTCGCTTGGGTGAGGATCGAGCCCGCGGCCGGCGTGTTCGATTGGGGCTGGCTCGACCGCGCCGTGGCCACATTGGGCGCGGCCGGGCTGAAGGTCGTGATGTGCACGCCGACGGCGACCCCGCCGAAACGGCTGATCGATGCGCACCCGGATATCTTGCCCGTCGACCCGGCAACCGGGCGCACGCGCGGTTTCGGGTCGCGGCGGCACACGGATTTTTCCAGCCCCGTGTGGTTTGCGCAAGCGATGCGGATCAGCACGGCGGTCGCGGCGCGCTATGGCGACAACCCGCATGTCGTCGGCTGGCAGACCGACAATGAACTCTGCTGCCACGATACGGCACTCAGCGCCTCGCCGGCGGCGCTGCACGGCTTTCGCGACTGGCTACGCGGGCACTATGCCGACATCGCCGCGCTCAACACCGCCTGGGGCAATGTGTTCTGGTCGATGGACTATCGCGACTTCGATGCCATCGAACTGCCTGTCGGCGCGGTCACCGAAACCAGCCCGGCGCACCGCATGGCCTGGCGGCGCTATGCGTCGGACGCGGTGGTGCGCTTCCATGCCGAAATGGTGGCGATCATCCGCGCGCATGCGCCGGGGCGCTGGGTGACGCACAATTTCATCCCGATGCCCGAAACCGGCGTCGACAATCACGCGCTGGCGGCGCCGCTCGATTTCGCCGCCTATGACAATTACCCGCTGGGGCGCACCGATCTTGCCATGGCCGATGCGCCGGCGGCGGATTTCCGGCCGTGGCTGCGCACCGGCCACCCTGACCTGCAGGCGATCCTGTTCGACCAGACCCGCGGGCTGACCGGGCGGCCGTTCTGGGTGATGGAACAGCAGCCCGGCCCGGTGAACTGGGCGCACCACAATCCGCGGCCGGCGCCCGGCATGGTGCGGCTGTGGAGCTGGGAGGCGTTTGCGCATGGCGCCGCGGTCGTCAGCTATTTCCGCTGGCGGCAGGTGCCGTTTGCCCAGGAACAGATGCACGCCGGGCTGCTGCGCCCCGATTCGTCGGAAGCCGAGGCCTGGCCCGAAATCGTCCAGCTCGCCGGCGAACTGACGGCGATCGACTTGCCGGAGCCGACCATCGCGCCGGTGGCGATGATCGTCGATATCGAGGCGCAATGGCTGTCCGATATCGAGCGCCAGGGCGCCGGTTACGACTACAACGCCATCGTCGCGCAATATTATGGCGCGGTGCGCGGGCTGGGCCTCGATGTCGATTTCGTCGCGCCGGGCGCCGACCTGTCGGGCTATGCGCTGGTGCTGGCGCCGGCGCTCGCGATGCCGGGGCCGGAGGTCGTGGCGCAGCTGCGCGATACGCCGGCGCTGGTCGTCATCGGCCCGCGATCGGGGGCCAAGACGCACGATGTCACCATCCCCGATGGCCTGCCGCCGGGGCCGCTCCGGGCGCTGCTGCCGCTGCGCGTGCTGGCGGTGGAAACGCTGCGCGGCGATTGCCCCGGCGAAATTCGGCTGGGCGACGATGATTTCGCCAGCCACAGCTGGCGCGAAAGCATCGACCCCGGTGATTGCACGGTGCTGGCGACGTACGAGGACGGCACGCCGGCGCTGCTCCGCCACGGCCGCGCGCACTATCTGGCGACGCTGACCGACGATGGCTTCCTTGCCGCACTGCTGACCGGGCTTTGCGTCGAGGCCGGGATCGCGGTGACGCCGGTGGCCGGTGGCCTGCGGCTGCGGCGGCGCGGCGCGCTTTGCTTTGCGATCAACTATGGCGACGCGGCCGTGCTCGCGCCGGCGCCCGAGGCGGCGGTGTTCGTGCTCGGCGGGCGCACGGTGGGCCCGCGCGACCTGTCGATCTGGCGCGAACCGGCGCAATAATCCGGCAGCTTGTCCCCCGCCAGCGCCGCCCGGGCTGGCGAAAGCCGGCGCTCCGTGCTCAATCAGGCTGGCCAGACAGGGGGATCGCGACGCGCATGGATGAACCGACGACAAAGCCGCGTCGCCAGATGCTTGTCGCGGTGTTCGGTCTGATCCTGCTTGCCGCCGGCGTCGTCGAACTGGCGTTCGGAGGCAGCGCCCGGCCCGACACCACGGCAGGCTTTGCAACCGCCGCGCCGCTGTTTGCCCCGGCGCGGCCCCCGACACCGGCGCGGGTCGATTACAAACGGCTCGACGCGCGGATCGCTGAACTGATGCAGCAGCCCGACATGGTCGGGCTCGCGATCGGCACCATCGAGGATGGCCAGGTCCGCTTTGTCAGGGGCTATGGCGAGACGCTCGCCGGGTCCGGCAATCCGGTCACCCCCGACACGGTGTTCCGCTGGGCCTCGCTGTCGAAAAGCGTCGCAGCGGCGCTTGTCGTCGGGCTGGCGGAGCAGGGAAAATTGTCGCTCGACGCGCCGCTGGCGACGCTGGACACCTCGCTGACCCTCCCCATCGGCGGCACCCGCGTTGTCACCGTCGCCGACCTGCTGTCGCACCGCGTCGGCCTTGTGCGCAACGCCTGGGATGAACGGCTCGAGGCCGGCGAGGACCCCAGGGTGCTGCGCGCATCGCTCGGCACGCTGGCGCCCTTTTGCGCGCCGGCGAGTTGCTACGCCTATCAGAATATCGCCTTCGACACGGCGACCGAGATTGTCGAGCGCACGACCGGCGGGGACTATGCAACCGCAGCGCGCGACCGGCTGTTCCGGCCGCTCGGCATGGCCAATGCGACGATCGGCCGGGCGGGGCTGGAGGGCGCCGCGCGCTGGGCGCATCCGCATCATGGCCGGAAGACGCCGGCCAGCGTCGACGATGCCTATTATCATGTGCCCGCCGCGGGCGGGGTCAATTCGTCGATCAACGATTTGCTGCGCTGGATGGCGGCGCAGATGGGCGCGGCGCCGACCGTGCTGACGCCTGTGGAACGCGATCTCATGCACCGCGCCCGCGTGCCGACGCCGCCGCACGGCCGCCGCGGCCCGATGGACCGGGCGCTGCAACACGCTGCCTATGGGCTCGGCTGGCGGACCTATGATTACGCCGGCCACACCCTCGTCGGCCATCGCGGCGCAGTCGATGGCTATGGCGCGCTGATCCTGTTCGACCCAGTCGCCAAAAGCGGCATCGTCATGCTGTGGAACAGCAACTATTCCCGGGCCGCCTCGCTGCAGCTCGAATTTTTCGACATGCTCTATGGCTTGCCGCCGACCGACTGGCTGGCGCTGCCGGCGGCGCCGCAACTGGCGACGGCTGGCGAAACCACGGCGCCGGCAATGCCGCGCCGGGCTGACACTGCGGTGCCGGGCGGCGCGCGCCTGTCCGCACCCTAGGGTCAGAACCCGGCCGCCACGCGCGGTGTCGCGGGCGGGCCGTGCCAGCGGAATCGCAAGACCTGCGAAAATGATGTAGCATCGCCGCGCGGGAGGGAACTCGGGCGTGCTGCAGACATCTGCCGAAGCGCTGGCGTCAGCGGCGCGCGGCGCGCCACCCTTCCGGATCGGCTGCTGGGGCGATTTTGCCATCCATTGCACGGCAACCGGCGCCGATCTGCGCCCGCGCGGGCGCAAGGCGCGGGCTTTGCTGGCGTATCTGGCGCTCCATCCCGGCAAGCCCGTGCGGCGTGAACGCCTGGCCGGCCTGCTGTGGGGGGATCGCGGCGAGGAACAGGCGCGCGCCAGCCTGCGCCAGGCGATTGCCGAACTGAAACCCGTCACCGCCGCCGATCCGCCGCTTGTCGTCCTCAGCCGCGAGGCGCTGGTCCTCGATCCGGCGCAATTCGACCGCGATATCGATGCCATCGCCCGGGCCGTCGCCGGCGCTGACGCATCGGCGCTCGCCGTGCTCAGGCCCGATGACGATGAGCTGCTGTTTGCCGATCTCGATGATGTCGATGAAGGCTTTGACGCCTGGCTGGCGATCGAGCGAACCCGGCAAGCCGATGCGCTGGCGGCGTTGCTGGCCCGCCCCGGCATTGCTGCCCCACCGGGGATCGCCGTTGCCGCCCCGCCGGAACCGGCCGCCACAGCCGGCGACAACGCCGGCAGCGCTGTGCTGCCGGCCGTGCCGCCGTTGCGCCGGTGGCGAACCCGTTCCGTGATTGCCGGCACGATTGCTGCCGGCATCGCCATCGCCGGCAGCGCCGTTGCCATTTTCCAGCAGCCCCCTATCGCCAAGGCCACCGCCGCAGCGCCGGTCGCCATTGCGGTGATGCCCTTCGCCAGTCTGGCGCCGGGCGATCAATCCTATTTCGCGCAGGGCGTTTCCGAGGAGATTCTGGCCCAGCTGGCGCGCAACCCGCAGCTGAAGGTGCTCGGCCGCACATCGGCCTGGTCGTTGCAGGACGAAAAGCTCGCGGCGCCGGCGATCGGCCGCAAACTGGCGGTCGACTATCTTGTCGAAGGCAGCGTCCGGACGGCCGGGCCCGATGTGCGCATCGACGTGGCGCTGGTGCGCACCAGCGACGGCGCCCGGATCTGGAGCCAGCAATATCCGGGCCGGCTCGACGACATCTTTGCGATACAGGCGCGCATCGGCCACGGCGTCGCCGAACAGTTGCGCCGCGGCGGTGGCGTTGCCGCCGTGCCCGTGCTCGCCGGCAATGGCGATGCCCGGCGCCTGTATCTCCAGGCGCGCGGCATGGTGCGGGCGTATGAACCATCGTTGACGCCGGCCGCGGCCGCGCTGCTGCGCCGGGCCATCGCGCTCGAACCGGATTTTGCACCGGCGCATGCGGCGCTCGGCTCGGTCCTGTTGCTCGGGCTGACGCATGCGCAGAATGCGGGGACGGTCAGCAAGGCCGACGAAGCGCGGATTCTGGCCGAAGCACGGGCGCTCGCCGAACGGGCGCTGGCCTTGCAGCCCAACCTCGCCGAGGCGCACCGCGTGCTTGGCATGCTGGCGCCGACCTCGCGGGCGCGCACCGCCTACGAGACGGCGGTCAGGCTTGATCCCAACGACTCGCAAAGCTGGATGAGCCTTGGCTGGAACTACAACAACAGTGGCGATTATCCGCGCGCGCTCGATGCCTTTCGACGCGCGGTGGCAATCGATCCGCTGTGGTGGCCGGCCTTTTACTTTGCGTCCGATCTGGCGTGGGACATGGGATATCCCGAGGAAGCCGAAGCCTATGTGCGGCGCGTGGAAGTGGCCGGCCGCCCGCAACCCTTCATGGCGTTGATGGTGCGCAACGACATGGCCTGGCGGCGCGGCGATTTCTCCGCCGCCTTCGCCGCCGCCCGCCAGGCCGCGACGGTTGCACCGGCGAACGAGCGCTTCACGCCGGATCTTGCCATGACGCGGGCGCTGCGGGCGGTGGGGCGCTATGCCGATGCGCGCCGCCACTGGCTGGTCTATCCCGTCGACGATCTGATGTGGCGAATGTGGCATGGCCAGCCACCGACACCGGCGGAGGTCGCTGCGATGCTTGCCGATCCGGCGTGTTGCGATACCGAGCCAAAGACGCAGTTCATGCTTTCGACGCTGGTTTCGGCGGGTCGCACGGCCGAGGTCGTGCGGATTTTCGATCGCAGCTTTGCGTCACCCGAGGCGATGCTGGCCAGCGATGCGCCGGGGCCGATGACCCGGCTGGTCATCATTCCGCTGTTCGCGCTGGGCCTGCGCGACCAGGGCCGCGAGGCCGATGCCCGACGCCTGCTCGAAGGCGCCGATGCGCAGGCGCGGGCGATCATGGCGCGCGGGCGCGTGCCGCATTGGTATGTTGCCCGCCACGCCCAGGTGCTCGCGGCGATGGGGCGCCGCGATGCCGCGCTCGACGCGCTTGAAACGGCGGTGGGGCGCGGCTGGTATTATGCCTCGCGGACGTCGCTGGCCGATATTGCCGACGAACCGGCCTTTGCATCGATTCGCGATACGCCGCGATTTGCCGCGCTGCGCGCAAAGTTGAACGCGAATGTCGCGCGGGAACGCCGGGAAATCGATGCCCTGCTCGCAGCAAAGGCGACACAGCCCAAGATTTGACGCGGCTTTCACGCGGTTTTCACGCAGGCGCCCACGGCCGGCCGCCATTCTCCCCGTCATCGCCGTTCCGCGATCGACCTGTTGATGGAGAGCATCGTGCCGATCAATCGTGCCGTTCTGGGGGCCACTGCCCTTGTCGCCATTGTCGCTGCCGCTACTGCCACACCGGCAGCGGCCATCGCCCCGCCCACCGGCGATCCCGTTCTCTACTGGAACGAAGTGATGATCACCGGCGGGCCATTCAACCCCGGCCAGACGCGGCCGGCGGCGATGCTCAACATCGCCATGCACGATGCCGTCAACGCGGCCCTCGGCCGGCCCAATCGCGCCTATCTCGGTTATGTCGCCAATGCCGGCGGCGATGTGCGGGCAGCGGCATCGGTTGCGGCGCGCAACGTTCTCGCCAACCTGTATCCGGCGCGCACCGCCGAATTCGATGCCGCGCTGGCCGTCAGCCTCGCGCTGGTTCCCGATGGCGCTGCCAAGAGCAACGGCATCGCGACCGGTGCGGCGATGGCGGCGGCAACGATCGCGCGGCGGGCGACCGATGGCAGCTTCGATGTCGTGCCCTACACGCCATCGGGCCTTCCCGGCCGCTGGGCACAGACGATTCCGGGCCCGCCGACGCCGGTCAACCAGCAGCAGGCCACCGTCGATCCCTGGGTCATCGCTTCGGGCGACCAGTTCCGCAGCGGGCCGCCGCCGGTATTGACCAGCCTTGAATACACCGCCGCCTTCAACGAAGTGAAGGCAATCGGTTCGGCCACCAGCGTGACCCGCACCGCCGACCAGACGGCGGCAGCGCTGTTCTGGGAGGCGGCAACCGGCCCCGGGCCCTATATGCGCGCGGCCATCGATCTTGCACAAAGCCACGGCCTGTCGACCATCGACACCGCCGCCCTGATGGCGCGGTTGTCGACAGCCAGCGGAGACGCCGCCATCGCGGCCTGGGACAACAAGGTGCTGTACGATTACTGGCGCCCGGTCACGGCCATCCGCGGCGGCGCCATCGACGGCAACCCCGATACCGACGCCGATGCCGGCTGGAACTCGCTGATCAACGCGCCGCCGCACCAATCCTATATTTCGGCGCATGCCATCGTGTCGGGCGCGATGACGACGATCCTCGGCGAAACCTTTGGCGATACGACCGCCTTTTGCATCGCCGCTGGCATCTACAACCGCTGCTGGGACAGTTTTTCGGGCGCCGCGCTCGATTCGGCCAATAGCCGGCTGTGGGGCGGCATCCACTGGCGGTTCGACAACGAGGCCGGTTTGCTGTCGGGCCGCCAGCTTGGCCAGTATATCTGGGACAGCAAGGCCTTCGACGCCGTGCCGGAACCATCGAGTTGGGTGATGCTGATTGCCGGTTTCGGCCTGACAGGGGCTGTGATGCGGCGGCGGGCACGCACGGTTTCGGCCTGAAAAACGGTGCAGCGGGCCTAGAAATCGAACGCTGCGACGTTGCGGCGGTCGCCGATCAGAAAGGCATCGGCGACCAGTTCGAGCGGCGCCAGGTCGCAGTCGCTGCGGCCGGCGGCGATGAGCGCGGCGAAGCGGCGGTAGAGGGCGGAGTATTCGCCGGTGTCGGCCACCGGTTGCGCCACGCCGTCGATCGCCAGTGTCGCGCCGCCGTCGTGCAGCACCAGCCTGCCGGCGTCGGTTTCGATGGTGATGTCCCAGGTCTGCGCACCGGTTTGCAGGAAATCGAAATCGGCCGTCACGGGTGCCTCGCCGTGCGCCATGGCGAGGCGGGCGGCGATCGGCGCGCCGCGGTTGGCGGGGAAGTCCAGCCGCGCCTGCACCACCCGCAGCGGGCCGGGCAGGATCGCGGTCAGGATCGACAGCGCATTGATGCCGGGATCGAAGACGCCGAGGCCGCCCGGGCTAAGGATCCAGTCCTGCCCCGGGTGCCATTGGCGGATATCCTCGCGCCATGCGATGTGCGCGCCGGTAACGCGCCGCGTCGCCAGCCACGCGCGCGCCGGGGCGACGGCCGCGGCGTGGCGCGAGTGCCAGCTGGCGAACAGGCTGCGGTCGCCGGCGGCCAGTGCGCGCACCTCGGCCAGCGTCGCGCCCGGCGGTTTTTCGAGCATGACGTGCCAGCCCTGCGCCAGCGCCGCGGCGGCGATGGCATGGCGGCCGACCGGCGGGGTCGCGATCGAAACCGCATCGATGGGCAGGCCGCTGGCGATCAGCGCGGCGATATCGGGGAAACTGGCCACGCCGTCGACGCTCGCGTTGCGGCTGACCGCGGCGGCGAGGCTGAAATCGGCGCTGGCAGCGATCGCCGGCAGATGCTGATCCCGCGCGATCTTGCCGATGCCGATGAGCGCGAGGCGGAGTTTGCTTGCCATTGCCCCACGCTAGCGCGGCGCGCGCGCCAGTCCTAGGGTGCGGGAATGACCGCAAAGCTCCGATCGCGCGCCTGGTTCGACAATCCGGCCAATCCCGACATGACGGCGCTGTATCTCGAACGCTATCTGAATTTCGGGCTGTCGGTGGCCGAACTGCAATCCGATCGCCCGATCATCGGCATCGCCCAGACCGGCAGCGACCTCGCCCCGTGCAACCGCCACCACCTGGTGCTGGCGCAGCGCGTGCGCGACGGCATCCGCGACGCCGGCGGCATTCCGATCGAGTTTCCGATCCATCCGATCCAGGAAACCGGCAAGCGGCCGACCGCGGCGCTCGATCGCAACCTGTCGTATTTGTCGCTCGTCGAGGTGCTGCACGGCTATTTCATCGACGGCGTCGTGCTCACCATCGGCTGCGACAAGACCGTGCCGGCGTGCCTGATGGCGGCGGCGACGGTCAACATCCCCGCCATCGCGCTGTCGGTCGGGCCGATGCTCAACGGCTGGCACAAGGGTGAACGCACCGGATCGGGGACGATCATCTGGAAGGCGCGGGCGATGCTGGCGGCCGGCGAGATCGATTATCGCGGCTTCATCGAACTGATCGCCTCGTCGGCGCCATCGACGGGGTTCTGCAACACCATGGGCACCGCGACGACGATGAATTCGCTGACCGAAGCGCTCGGCATGTCGCTGCCGGGGTCGGCTGCCATCCCGGCGCCGTACCGCGATCGCCAGCAATCGGCGTATGAACACGGCCTCGCCATCGTCGGAATGGTGGCGGCGGACAGGAAGCCATCAGACATCATGACCCGCGCGGCGTTCCTCAACGCCATCCGCGTCAACAGCGCCATCGGCGGATCGACCAACGCGCCGATCCATCTCAACGCCATCGCGCGGCACATGGGGGTCGAGCTGACGCTCGATGACTGGCAGGCGCATGGCGCCGGGGTGCCGCTGCTGGTCAACCTGCAGCCGGCGGGCGAGTATCTGGGCGAGGATTATTACCATGCCGGCGGCGTGCCGGCGGTGATCGGCGAGCTGCTCCGGGGTGGGCTGCTCGATGGCAGCGCCCTGACCGCCAATGGCCGGACACTGGCGGAAAACAACAGCGCCGCAACAATCGCGGACGAACGCGTCATCCGGCCGCTGTCAGATCCGCTGCTCGCCAATGCCGGGCTGACCGTGCTGCGCGGCAATCTGTTCGATGTGGCGGTGATGAAGACCAGCGTGATCTCGGCGGATTTCCGGGCGCGTTACCTGTCCGACCCCGCCGATCCCGAAGCGTTCGAGGGCCGCGCCATCGTGTTCGATGGCCCCGAGGATTACCACGCCCGCATCGACGATCCGGCGCTCGCCATCGATGACCGCTGCATCCTCGTCATCCGCGGCGTCGGCCCGATCGGCTATCCGGGCGGCGCGGAGGTCGTCAACATGCGCGCGCCGGCGGCGCTGATCCGCGCCGGCATCGATGCGCTGCCTTGCCTTGGCGACGGCCGGCAATCGGGGACGTCGGGGTCGCCGTCGATCCTCAATGCAGCGCCCGAGGCGGCGGCGGGGGGCAATCTGGCGTTGCTGGTGACCGGCGACCGCATCCGCATCGACCTCAACACCCGCACCGCCGACATGCTGGTCGCGGCGGACGAGATCGCGCGGCGGCGCGCGGCGCTGGCGGCGGCGGGCGGTTACGACATCCCGCCACCGCAGACGCCGTGGCAGGAGATTGCCCGCGGCATCACCGGGCAATATCCCGGCGGCGCGGTGATCGAGGCGGCAATACCTTATCAGCGCATCGCCCAGACGCGCGGCCTGCCGAGGGATTCGCATTGAGGATCAGGCATTGAGCTGGCAGGCCATCCCCCGCCCTGAGCGCGACATCCTCGGCGAAGGGCTGTTGTGGTCGGCGCGCGAGGGCGCGCTGTTCTGGACCGACATCATCGGCCGCAAGCTGTGGCGGCTGGCCCTGGCCGATGGTGCGATCACGCATTGGGACATGCCGGAAATGATCGGCTGGGTGATCGAGCGCGCCGCCGGCGGGATGGTCGCCGGGTTGCAGAGCGGCGTCTACCGGCTGTCGCGTGACCCGTTCGCGCTGGAACGGATTGCCGATCCCGAACCCGGCCTGCCCGGCAATCGCCTCAACGATGCCAAGGCCGATGCATGGGGCCGCATCTGGACCGGCACCATGCCGGTCCATGATGGCCCGCCCGACACTTGGCCGGCGACCGGCAGCCTGTACCGGATCGACCCCGATGGCAGGGTCAGCCGGCATGATACCGGCATCACCATCGCCAATGGCCCGGCGTTCAGCCCCGATGGCGGCACGCTGTACCACACCGATTCGGCGCGGCGGACGGTGTATCGCTTTGCGCTCAACGACGACGGCAGCCTGGGGCCGCGGCAGGTGCATCTGCAGTTCGATGGCCGCAGCGGCGCGCCCGACGGCATGGCGTGCGATGCCGATGGCGGGCTGTGGATCGCCTTTTACGGCGGGTCGCGCGTCGAACGCTTTCACCCCGATGGCCGCAGCGACCGCGCGATCGCGCTGCCGACGCCGCAGATCACCAATGTCGGTTTTGCCGGGCCGGGGCTGGCCCGGATGTTCGCGACCTCGGCGGGCGATGGCCGGCCCGACGACCCACTGGCAGGCGCGCTGTTCGAGCTCGATCCCGGCGGCGCGGTCGGGCTGCTGCCGGGGCTGTTCGGGGGGTAGGCCGCGGAGTCGTTCGCGCCGCATTTTCCGGCTGTCACCCCGGCGAAGGCCGGGGCCCATAACCCACAAGTTTCGGCGCACTCGGCGCACATGTGCAGCAGCGGCGGAAATCGTGGGTTATGGGCCCCGGCCTTCGCCGGGGTGACAGCCGAGGGGGGTTCATTCGCCGCCCCTGCACCCCTAGGGTCCTCCGACCAGACCCGGATTTCAAAGGCCCACCCCCCATGCGCCACCTGCTGCTGATCCTCGCGCTCGCCGCCGCCCCGGTGCTGGCGCAGCCGCCGAGCCTGGTGCCCGGCGACGCGCCCGAGCTTGGCGCCCCCGGCGCGCTGCCGGTCGGCACGCGTGAGACGACATTCGTGGCGGCGCCCGGCCGCACGCTGGGGCTGACGTTGTTCTACCCGGCCAGAACCGCCGGCGCGCCGACGACCTATCCCCACAATATCGTCAACCCGCCCGCGGGCATCCCCGCCACCCTGGTGTTCGAAGGCATCGCCACCCGCGACGCCGCGCCGGCACCGGGCGGCAAACTGCCGCTGATCCTGCTCAGCCATGGCCTCGGGCGCTGGTCGACGGCGATGTCGGGGATGGCGGAAAATCTCGCGTCGAAAGGCTATGTCGTCGCCAGCATCGATCACGATGACGAGGGCGCGATGGACCCGGCCAAGCGCTTGCTGGTGTTCGCCACCGCCTATGTCCGCCGCAGCCAGGACCAGCGCGCCGCAATCGCCTTCCTGAATGATTTCGCGCGTGGCAAGGACCCGCTGGCGCCGCGCATCGATCCCGGCAACATCGCGGTCATCGGCTATTCGATGGGCGGCTATGGCGCACTCGCCACCGGTGGCGCCGGGCATGATCCCAGGGCGCCGGTGATGGCGCAGCTGCCCGCCGGGGCAATGACGCCGGTACTCGAGGGCGCAAGGCCCGCCCCCGGCGTGCGTGCGCTGGTGCTGATCGCGCCCTGGGGCGGGCAGCCGCAGGTGCGGGCGTTCACCCCGGCGGCGCTGGCGGCGATCGCCGTGCCCAGCCTGTGGATCATGGGCGACAAGGATGATGTCGCCGGCGCCGATGGCATCCGCTGGCTGCACGATGCGGCGACGGGCAGCGACCGCCACCTGCTGGTGTTTGCCGATGCCCGCCACAATCTCGGCGGCAACCCGCCGCCGGCCTCGGCGCCCGACACCGGCCGGCTGCGCGATGCGCTCGACGAGCCGGTGTGGCGCAAGGACATGGCCGACGCGGTGATCTTTCGCCAGCTCACCGCCTTTTGCGACCTGGTGCTCAAGGGTGAAGGCGCCAAGGCGGCGTGGCTCGATGCCGATGACAAGGGGGCGCTCAAGGGCTTCCAGAACCGCTGGCAGTTGGGGATCACGGCGACGCACACGCCGGCCCGCTGAATCGCAACCGGCCCCGCACCGGTGGGTGCAGGGCCGGGCGTCGTGCCGCAGCGGTAGCGGTCAGTCGATGCTGCGCTTGAAGGTTTCGGGCAGCAGCACGATGCCGGCGACAAAGCAGATCGCCGCGACGACGACGGGATACCACAGGCCATAGTAGATATCGCCGGTGGCAGCGACCATCGCAAAGGCCACCGTCGGCAGGAAGCCGCCGAACCAGCCGTTGCCGATGTGATAGGGCAGCGACATCGAGGTGTAGCGGATGTTGGTCGGGAACAATTCGACCAGCAGCGCGGCGATCGGCCCGTAAACCATCGTCACATAGAGGACGAGGACGAACAGGATGCCGATCACCATCGGCTTGTTGATCGCCGCGGGATCGGCCTTTTCAGGGTAGCCGGCGGTGGCAAGTGCCGCCTTGGCATCCTTCTGGAAGCCCGCGATCGCCGCCTTGCGTGCTGCGGCGTCAAGGCCGGCCGTCACCGGCACCGCCAGCACCGTTTCGCCGACCTTTATGCTCGCTTCGGCACCCGGAGTCGCGGTGTTGGCATAGGATACGCCGGCCTTGGCGAGAAAGCTTTTGGCGATGTCGCAGGTCTTCAGATCGAACTTGTTGGCACCGATCGGATCGAACTGCACCGAACAGTTGGCGTCGTCGGCGGTGACGACCACCGGTGACGTGTGGACGGCGGCATACAGCGCCGGGTTGGCGTTTTTGCTGAGCGCATCGAACAGCGGGAAATAGGTCAGCGCCGCGAGCAGACAGCCGGCGAGGATGATCGGTTTCCGCCCGATGCGATCCGACAGCCAGCCAAAGATGACGAAGAACGGCGTCGCCAGCAGCAGAGCGGTGGCGATCAGGATGTTGGTGGTGGCACCATCGACCTTGAGCATTTTTTCAAGGAAGAACAGCGCGTAGAATTGCCCCGTGTACCACACGACGGCCTGGCCCATGACCGCGCCGACCAGCGCGATCAGCACGATCTTGAGATTGCCCCAGCGCGCGAAGGCCTCGGTCAGCGGCGCCTTGGATATCTTGCCTTCGGCCTTCATCTTGGTGAACGCCGGGCTTTCCTCGAGCTGCATGCGGATCCACAGCGAGACGCCGAGGAGCACCGACGAAACCAGGAACGGAATCCGCCAGCCCCAGGCCTTGAAGGCCTCCTCGCCGACGCCATAGCGCACGCCGATGACGACGAGCAGCGCCGCGAACAGCCCCAGTGTCGCCGTCGTCTGGATGAAGCTGGTGTAGAAACCGCGCTTGTCGTCGGGCGCATGCTCGGCGACATAGGTTGCCGCGCCGCCATATTCACCGCCGAGCGCCAGGCCCTGCAGCAGCCGCAGCGCAACGAGCATCAGCGGGGCCGCGACGCCGATCGACGTATAGCTGGGCAGCAGCCCGACGAGGAAGGTCGACAGCCCCATGATGCCCATGGTGACGAGGAAGGTGTTCTTGCGCCCGACCATGTCGCCGATGCGCCCGAACACCAGCGCCCCGAACGGCCGCACCGCAAAGCCGGCGGCAAAGGCGGCGAGCGCAAAGATGAAGCCGGTGGTTTCGTTGACGCCCGAAAAGAATTGCGCCGTGATGATCGTCGCCAGCAGGCCGTAGAGGTAGAAATCATACCATTCGAAAACGGTACCGAGCGATGACCCGAGGATCACCAGCTTTTCGTTGTGGGTGGCCCTGTGGTGCTTGGGCAGCCCCGACACATCGTCGACGGTGATTTCGGGTATCGCGCTCATGTCCGTCCCCTTTGCTTGTGGTTAGTAGGCGTATTTGAAGGCGGCTTCCACGCGATCGAGGCTACCGCTGTCGCCATTGGCCAGCCGGCGCTCGCCGTGACGATATTCGATGCCGACGTCGAAGCCCCGCGCCGGCGTCCAGAACAGATTGGCGGCGCCGCTCCACGCCGATTTGTTGGCGAGCGGCGAGACGAGGCTGTCGCCATAATCGGCCGATTGATAGCCGGCCATGAAGGTCGATCGCACGCTTGCCGTCCAGCCCAGTTTCAGCGCTGCGAAGCCGGCAAAGTTGCGCACGGTTTCCAGCCGGGCGCCCGGCACGCCGGCAAACACCGCGTCGGGCGCAAAGCCGAGGCCGAGGTAGCGGCCGATGCCATTGCCATAGGTCGCCATGAAGCGAAGGTCGTGGCGCGCACCCAGCGGCACGCGACCGGCGGCGCTCAACCCCCAGGCCAGCGCCGTATCGCCCCAGCCGGCATTGTTGACGCGCAATTCGCGCACCATCCCGGCGAGCGAGAATTCGCCGAGGCCGGTCTTCGCGTTCACGCGGGCGACCATGTCGGGCAGGCGGTCGTCGTCGTTGTCGATCAGCGCCGGTGATGTCCGGTTGATGATTTCGGTTTCGGGGTTTTCGAGCGCCACCAGCAGGTCGACGCCGCCGGCGAGCGGCAGCTTCAGCTGCGCCATGCCCTGGCGGACGAACACCGTGCCCTCCAGCGGGCCGACGAAATCGGTCGATTCGGGCAGCACCGCGACATTCTGGAACGTGCTCCATTCCTGGCCGACAAGCAGCTTGCCATAGGTGAAGAAGGCGCGGCGCAGCGTCGGGTTGAAGGCGTTGGTGGCGCGCTGGGCGC
>JBBQKM010000011.1:0-23415 GCA_038326915.1 Sphingomonadales bacterium | reverse complement strand
CCTGTGCGTTATCGAGCAGAGCGATAGCGGTCATGTATCCCGGCATTCTGTCCCCGGCTCTCGTCAATCCCCCGTCACGCGCACCGGCGTCACCGACCCCGCCATCTGCAGCATCCGGTCGAGGCTCACCTTGGCCTTGATCCGCACATCCTCCGGCACCTCGATTTGCGGCTGCAGGTCGCGCAGCGCCAGATACAGCTTTTCCATCGTGTTCATCGCCATGAACGGGCACATGTTGCAGCCGCAATTGCCATCGGCGCCGGGGGCACCGATGAAGGTCTTGTGCGGCGCCTTCAGCTGCATCTGGTGCATGATATTGGGCTCGGTGGCGACGATGACCACCGGCTCCGGGCTGTTGAGCGCATAGTTGAGGATGCCGCTGGTGGCGCCGATATAGTGCGCGAGGTCGAGGATTGCCGCCGGGCATTCGGGGTGGGCGAGCACCGGCACGGCCGGGTGCAGCGCCTTGAGTTTCAGCAATTCGGTCACCGAAAAGCGTTCGTGGACGATGCAGCTGCCGTCCCACAGCAGCATGTCGCGGCCGGTCTTGCGGTTGAGCCAGGCGCCGAGATGCTTGTCGGGCGCGAACAGGATCTTCTGGTCGGCGGGCAGTTGGTTGATGATCTTTTCGGCCGACGACGACGTCACGATGATGTCGCTTTCCGCCTTCACCGCCGCTGAACAGTTGATGTAGGTCAGGCTGATGTGATCGGGGTGGGCGCGGCGGAACCGCGCGAAGTCCTCGGGCGGGCAGCTGTCCTCCAGGCTGCACCCGGCCTTCAGATCGGGCAGCACGACGGTCTTTTGCGGGCTGAGGATCTTCGCCACCTCCGCCATGAACTTGACGCCGCAAAAGGCGATGACCTCGGCATCGGTGTCGGCGGCCTTGCGGCTGAGATCGAGGCTGTCGCCGACAAAGTCGGCAATGTCCTGGATCGCCGCATCCTGATAATAATGCGCGAGAATGACAGCGTTTTTCTCTTTCCGCAGGCGGTTGATCTCGGCCTTGAGGTCAAGCCCGGCGAGGCCTCCGGCGCTGCCCAGCGGGTTCAAACGTGCGTCCATCGATCAGCCCTTTATCGCCGCTTCGCCCTGGAAGCGCACTACCACCCGCGGCTTTAGCCCAGTTGCAACCAGCGGGGCAGCAAGATTTTGTGTCAGCGCCGTGCGTGCGGCAGTGCGTGCCGCCTGGCGAAAGAAAGCCTGCCCGGCCTGCCGCTTCATGTCGTCGCCGGCCACCCGCAGGCTTTTCTGCAGAATGGCCTCGCGCTGGTCGCCGCTGGCTAGGTCGACGCCATCGACAATGACCAGCGCGCGCGCGCCATCGACGTTGATCTCGCCGGGCACCGGGTCGGGCAAAACGGCCACGAGCGTTGCAGTCTGCGGATCCCAGTTGAGGTTTCGCCGCTCCACCGCCGCCAAATTGACCACATAGCGTACAGCGCCCGGCACGATCACATAGGTGGTGGTGTCGAGCGGTTTGAACCAACCCTCGTCGGAAGTGCGCGCGATCGAAAACAGCCGTGCCTCGAATACCGACAGCTGGTTCATCGAACGGACAGAGGTCGCGACCGTACCGATGACGTCAACGTCTGCGTCACCGCTAAGCCAGCGCGCCAGCGGCCCGCCGATGGCATCGGGGAGCAACGCCGGCAGTTTGGGTGCCACGGCCACGCCGATGACCAGCGCCACCCCGCTCGCCAGCGCGATGCCACCCCTCACGCGCACCGCCAGACATCGGCTTCGACAACAGCCTGTCCACGGTTCTGCAAATCGATCAGATGCGCCAGCACCGATCGCCCCGCTGCCGGGTGCAATCGCTTGTCGACCATCGCGTACATCACGGCGACCATTGCCGGTATGGATTGCGGACCATCGCCGAGCAGCTTCAGGATCTGCGTCTCGCGCTGGCGGCGGTGGGTGATCAGGCCGCGGACGAATCGCTGCGGATCGGTCACCGCCTCGCCGTGCGTCGGGTGATAGATGGCGTCGTCGCGGTCGATAAGCTTGCGCAGCGACGCCATGTACGCCGCCATGTCGCCATCGGGCGGTGCGACGACGGTCGTGCTCCAGCCCATGACATGATCGCCGGTGAACAGCGCCTTTTCCTCGCCGAGCGCAAAGCACAGATGGTTGGACGTGTGGCCCGGGGTGGCGAGCGCTGTCAGCGTCCAACCCGGCCCCGCAATGCTGTCGCCGTCGGCCATGATCGCATCGGGCGCATAGGTCGGATCGAAGCCGGCATCGGCGCGCGGGCCGTCGTCGGACAGCACCAGCGGCGCACAGCCGACGATGCGCGCACCGGTCGCCGCCTGCAGCGCCGGGGCCGCCGGGCTGTGATCCATGTGCGTATGGGTGATGACGATATGGCTGACCGTCTCGCCGGCCAGGCTGTCGATCAGCGCGGCGACATGCGCCGGGCCGGCGGGGCCAGGATCGATGACCGCGACGGTGCCGTGGCCGACAACGAAGGTGCCGGTACCGGTATAGGTAAAGGGCGATGGATTGTGCGCCAGCAGCCGTCGCACCAGCGGCGAACGCGGCACCAGCCGGCCCCAGGCGGCAGCGTCGGGGTGGGTCGACAGGTCCATGGCACATCATGTGGCAGGCTGCGGCGGCTTTTTAAAGCCTGTCAGGGCAACCCCTGAGTTGCCGGACATCGCCAAAGCCGTTAGCCACGACCCGAAATCGGGGTCACCGCCATGCAGCATTTTGATGTCATCATCGTCGGCGCCGGGCATGGCGGCGCGCAGGCTGCGGTGCAATTGCGGCAGCTGGGCTTTGCCGGCAGCATCGCGATGATCGGCGATGAACCCGAGTTGCCATATGAGCGGCCGCCGCTGTCGAAGGACTTCCTCGCTGGCGAAAAGGCGTTCGAGAGGATGTTGATCCGGCCGGCGAATTTCTGGCCGGATCGCGACGTGATGATGCTGACCAGCCACTTGGTCACCGCGGTCGATGCCCATGCCAAGACGGTCACGACGGCGGATGGTGATAACTTCGGCTACGGCGACCTGATCTGGGCGACTGGCGGTGCCCCGCGCCGGCTGTCGTGCGACGGCCATGATCTTGCCGGTATCCACGCCATTCGCACCCGCGCCGATGTCGAACTGCTGAAGAAAGAGCTGCCGGCGGCGCACAGCATCGCCATCGTCGGCGGCGGCTATATCGGGCTCGAGGCGGCAGCAGTGCTTGCCAAACTCGGCAAGCAGGTCGTCGTGCTGGAAGCGATGGACCGCGTGCTGGCACGTGTCGCCGGGCCGCTGTTGTCGGAATTCTACGAGGCTGAACACCGCGCCCATGGTGTCGAGATCCGCACCGGTGTGATGGTCACCGGCATCATCGGCAACGATGGCCGCGCCGCCGGGGTGCGGCTTGGCGATGGCAGCAGTATCGCCGCCGACATGGTCATCGTCGGCATCGGTATCGTGCCGGCGGTGGCACCCGTGCTGGCGGCCGGTGCTGCGGGTGCCAACGGCGTCGACGTCGATGCTTTCTGCCGGACATCGCTGCCCCACGTGTTTGCCATCGGTGATTGCGCCGCGCACGATAATGATTTTGCCGGCGGTGCGCATATCCGGCTCGAATCGGTGCAGAACGCCAATGACATGGCAACAACGGTGGCACGGGTGCTGACCGGCAATCCGAAAGCTTATCACGCCGTGCCGTGGTTCTGGTCGAACCAATATGACCTGCGGCTGCAGACGATGGGGATATCGTCGGGCTACGATGCGACCGTGCTGCGCGGCGATATCGCAGCGCGCAGTTTCAGCATCATATACCTCAAGGCCGGCAAGATCATCGCGCTCGATTGCGTCAATGCAGTCAAGGACTATGTCCAGGGCAAGGCGCTGGTCGAACAGGGCGTGAGTGTCGATGCGGCGGCGCTCGCCAACACCGAAGTGCCGTTGAAGGCCTGGCATCCGGCATGATCGACGGCCTGGCCATCGACCCGGCCAGCGCCGCCGAACGCCCCGTGCTGGAAAACCTGATCCAGCTCTATATCCATGATTTTTCCGAACTGTTCGCCGGCACACCGCGCGGCAACCTGTCGGACGATGGCCGCTATGCGATCGACATTCCGGTCGAGCGCTGGTGGCAACGCGATGATCACCTGCCACTGCTGTTTCGTCTGCAGGGCAAGCTCGCAGGCTTTGCCCTGCTCAACGCGACGCCGCACGGCATGGCGCCGGTCGACCATAATGTCGCCGAATTCTTCGTGGTGCGGAAATACCGGCGCGCCGGGCTGGGTACCGCCGCCGCCCATGCGCTGTTCAGCCGCTATCCCGGCCGCTGGGAGGCAGCAGTGATGCGCGGCAATGCCGGCGCCCGGGCCTTCTGGCAGCGCTGTATTGCATCGCATCCGCAGTTGGCTGGAATGGCGGACGCCGAAAGCAGCAATTTCACCTGGGACGGCACGATCTTTCGGTTCGAGATTGCGGTGGCCTGACAGATTGCCCCGTTTGCGCCGGCACGCCGCTCGGCTAGGGTGACGCAAACGTCAATTGGGGAGAGTACCGGTGGCAGCGAATAGCGCGTCGGATCATTGGGACTTCATTATCGTCGGCGCCGGCTCGGCGGGCTGCGTGCTCGCGAACCGCCTCTCGGCAGACCCGGGCACGCGTGTCCTGCTGATCGAAGCCGGCGGCAAGGACAACAGCATGATGATCCAGATGCCCGGCGGCATCGCCCAGATCATCCCGCCCGACAAGGCAAGCCCGTTCGACTGGGGCTTTTGGACTGTGCCGCAGGCCGAAATGGGCGATCGCGCCATGTACTGGCCGCGCGGCCGCGTGCTCGGCGGATCGTCGTCGATCAACGGCATGGTGTATATCCGCGGACACAGCAGCGATTACGACCGTTGGGCGCAACTCGGGCTGACCGGCTGGAGCTGGGCCGATGTGCTGCCCTATTTCCGCAAGGCCGAGGACAGCGAGCGCGGCTCCGATGAATTCCACGGTGTCGGCGGGCCGTTGCACACGTCGCGCAAGGGGGTGCTGCCCAATCCGCTCAACGCCGCCTTTCTCGAGGCTGCGTCACAGGCCGGACATCCGCGCACCGATGACTTCAACGGGCCGCAGTTCGAAGGCGCGGGCTTCTACGATGCGACGATAAAAGATGGCAGCCGCTTTTCGGCGGCCAAGGGCTATCTGACGCCCGAGGTCAAGGCGCGGCCCAATCTCGAGATCCGTACCGGCATCCAGGTCAACAAGGTCAATTTCGACGGCCGCCGCGCCAGTGGCATCAGCTATACCCGCGGTGGCCGCGCCGAAATCGCCAATGCGCGCGAGGTCATATTGTGCGGCGGCGCGGTGAATTCACCGCAACTGCTGATGCTGTCGGGCATCGGGCCGGCGGCGCATCTTCAAGCGATGGGCATCCCGGTGGTGCACGACAGTGCCGATGTCGGCGGCAACCTTCAGGATCATCTCGACATGATGGTGCAATGGTCGTGCTCGCAGGCGGTGACGCTCAACGGCAACGCAAGTTTCCTTTCCAAGATCAAGGCGCTGGGTAGCTGGGTGTTCGCCAAGACCGGCAATGGCGCCCACATGCCAACGCCCAGCGGCGCCTTTCTTTCGAGCCGCGAGGGGCTGGCTGCCCCCGACCTGCAAATCCATTTCATGCCCTATCGCGGCGAACCGCATGGCCGCGGCACGATGAACCCGGAACATGGCTATCAGATGCATGTCTGCCAGCTGCGCCCCGAAAGCCGTGGCACCGTTCGCCTCGTGTCGCCCGATCCGCTGGCGTTCCCGGCGATCGACCCGCGCTATCTGTCGGCGCCGGAGGATGTGGAGACGCTGTATCGCGGCGTCGAGATCGCCCGCCAGATCGGCCGCCAGCCGGCGTTCGACGCTTATCGCAAGGCCGAAACCTGGCCGGGGCCGACGGTCGATGGGCGTGACGCCGTGGTCGCGGCAATGCGCCAATGGGGCGAAACCATCTATCACCCGGTCGGCACCTGCCGGATGGGCGCCGATGAAGCGGCGGTCGTCGATGGGCGGCTGCGGGTCAACGGCGTCGAAGGGCTGCGGGTCGTCGATGCCTCGGTCATGCCCTATCTTGTGTCGGGAAACACCAACGCGCCGACGATCATGATCGCCGAAAAGGCGGCCGATCTGATCGCCGAGCGCCGTACACTTGAGCGCAAGCTGGGCCTGGCGGCATGACGGCGACGCCGTTCGAAATACCGCTCCATGCCGACGAGGCCGCCTGGATTCGCGACCGCGTCGAAGCGTTCCGCTTTTTCGAAGAACCCGAAGCCGCCGGCTGGGCGCATGGCGCCAACCGCGCCTATATGGAAAGGCTGCGCCGCTATTGGCTCGATCATTTCGACTGGCCGGCCGCTGTCGCCCGGCTCAATCGCCACCCCCAGGTGCGGGTGGAAATCGAACATGGCCTTCACCTGCACGCCATCCACAAGCGGTCGTCGCGCCCCGACGCGCGGCCGCTGCTGATCGCCCACGGCTGGCCGGGATCGATCGTCGAATTCGATGCGATCATCGAACGGCTTGGGGAGCCCGAGGACCAATCGCAACCGGCCTTCCACGTTGTGGCGCCGTCGCTGCCCGGCTACGCTTGGTCCGACCGGCCGAAAAACCCGATCGGGCCACGCGGTGTTGCCCGGCTTTACGACCTGCTGATGACGCGGCTCGGCTATGACCGCTACATCTACCAGGGCGGTGACTGGGGTTGCGTGATCGGCGGCTGGATCGGCCTCGACAGCAATAATGTCGATGCGATCCACATCAGCGGTTTCGGCCTGCGCCCTGCCGACATGAGCCCGAAAACAGCCGAAGATGGCGCGTGGCTGCAGACGGCGATGATCACGCGCGAAACCGAGACTGCCTATCTGCAACTTCAGGGCACCAAGCCCCAAAGCCTGGGCTTTGCGATGATGGATTCACCGATCGGCGTCGCCGCCTGGTTTGCCGAAAAATTCGTCGGCTGGTCTGATGTTCCCGGACAATCCGACGATCCGCCATTCAGCCATGACGTGATGTTGACCAACATCATGGTCTATCTGACAACGCGGAGCTTTCTGACAGCGACCTGGATCTATCGCGGCATGTTTCTCGAGGGCGGTTTCGCGATCCCCGAAGGCCGCCGCATCGAGGTGCCGACCGGCGTCGCCGCCTTTCCGCGCGACCTGTTGGCGTTTCCACCGCGTTCGATGGTCGAGCGCGGCTATAATGTCGTGCATTGGACCGACATGCCGCGCGGCGGCCATTTCGCCAGCCTGGAGGAACCCGAGCTGTTTCTGGCCGATCTCAGGGGCTTTGTCGCCGGCCTGTGACGCCGGCCCTGCCCGAATGGCGCGTCGAGCCAGGACGACTGGACTATCCAGAGGCCGTCGCTGCCATGGAGGCACGGGTCGCGGCGATCCGCGCCGGCACCGCACCTGAACTGATCTGGCTGGTCGAACACCCGCCGCTCTATACCGCCGGGACCAGCGCCGTGGTGTCGGACCTGCTGGTGCCCGACCGCCTGCCGGTGTTCGCCAGCGGCCGCGGCGGCAAATACACGTATCACGGGCCGGGCCAACGCGTCGTTTATGTGCTGCTCGATCTCGAAGCCCGCGGCCGCGATATCCGGCGCTTCATCGCGGCGCTCGAAGGCTGGATTATCGCTGCACTCGCCGATAACGGCATCAGCGGCCGTATCGTCGACGGCAAGGTCGGCGTCTGGGTGGATAGAACTGACGGGGCAGCCAAGATCGCCGCGATCGGCGTGCGCGTCCGGCGCTGGGTCAGCTATCACGGCCTCGCTATCAACGTCGCCCCGGATCTGGCGGATTTCGATGGCATCGTGCCATGCGGCCTCGCCGAACCAGTCACCAGCATCGCTGCCTTGGGTCGAAGCGCCGTGATGGCAGATCTCGATCGGAAACTGCTTGCCCATTTGCCCGCGATGCTGGCTGCGATTGCGGTCGATTACGGTTAAAATGACGATATATGACAGCTAGGTCATCATGGCGCTTGAGGGCGAACGGAAATCTGCTAATGTCTACCTCGGTTGGGGGATAAGGGCTGAACCGACCCAACTCGTCCTGGGTCCCGGGATTCACCACAAAGGAGTTTATCATGGCTGACATCGTTTCGAAGCTGAAGACCGCCGCTCTGATCGCCGGCGCTGCCCTGTTCGTCACCGCTTGCGGCGAAAAGGCTGCTGAAACCAGCACCACGACCGAAACCACCACGTCGACGACGACCGAAGCTCCGGCCGACGCCATGGCCCCGGCTGCCGATGCAATGGCTCCGGCCGCTGACGCCGCAACGACCGACGCAATGGCCGCTCCTGCCGCCGATGCGATGGCTCCTGCCGCCGACGTTACGTCGACGACCACGACGACCACCGAAACGACGACCGAGAAGAAGTAAGCTCGACATCGTCGCAATGTGAGCTAGGAAAGGGCCGCCGCATGGCGGCCCTTTTTTTGGTTTGGGGAAGGAATAACTATGAGCCTCGCAGCAATTACCGAGCAGATGCAGAGCCGCGTCGGCGCCGGTGGCAATTTCAAAAAATCGGTGAAGTTCGATTTCGGCAGCGATGGTCTCGTCCGTATCGATGACACCGTATCGCCGGCCGTGATCGACAACCAGGACGCGCCTGTCGATTGCACCGTGAAGGTCTCGATGGCCGATTTCATGGAAATCGCCAGCGGCAAGCAGAATGCCCAGATGGCATTCATGATGGGCAAGCTGAAGATCGATGGCGACATGTCGGTTGCGTTGCAGTTGGGCAGCATCCTCGGCTGATCGATATCGGCATCAGGTGACGTGGCTAATGCACCGGACATGGCGGCGCCGTGTCCGGCACACCTGTCAGTAAAGCATTGGGAAATGATGATGTTGCGCCGCTTGCCGATCACGATTTTGCTGATGGCGTTAGCCGGCGGTCAGCCGAGCCTCGCCGCGACTGCGAAGAAGCCCACTGCCAAATCCAGCAAAGCGACTGTAAAGAAGGCTCCCGTCGCGAAAAAGCCGGCCGCGCCTCCAGCACCGGTAGCGCCGCCGACCCCTGGTGGGTTCATGGTGCCAAAGGCCGTCGTGCTGCGTTCGCCGACGCCGGCCGAGGCCCAAGCGAATGCCGTCTGGAATGTCCGCGCCGCGCTGAACGTCGCCGCGTTGCAGTGTCAGTTTTCGGCGTTCCTGGCGACGGTCAAGAACTACAACGACCTGCTGAAGCACCATGGTGACGAGCTGACACAAGCGCAGACGACCATGATCGGCCATTTCCGCCGCTATGACGGCGGGCGGGCCCCCAACAGTTTCGATCAGTACACGACGCGGACTTACAACAGCTATTCGACGCTCGACGCGCAATATCGATTCTGCGACGCCGCCGGCAAGGTTGGCCGCGAAGTGCTTGCGATCCCTAAGGGCAAGCTGGGCGCCGAGGCGATCCGCCTGAGTGCCGAAACGCGGGATGCATTGAGCGACCAGCCGCTGGCGCCTGCACTCGCGGTGGTGCCGATGCAGCCGCTGGTGATCGAGCCGATCATCGCTGTCGACCCCTGAGGTTGCTCCGGCCTGGCGCCGGTTCGGGCTGATCGACCAAAATCAAATATCCCTGAGGCGCGATCCAACCTGCAAAGCGCAGTTGCTTGACGCACGCCATTGGCAGTGCTCACCGCTGCGTTGGCCACGCCGTCAGCACAAAAGAAAAGGGCCGCTCCCGAAGGAGCGGCCCAATTCATTTGGCGTGTCGCCAGCCTTACTGCGGAGTGCAGGGGCCGGTGGCGGGAGCCGGAGCACCGCTGAAGGTGATTTCCACGCGACGGTTCTGCGGTTCACGCACACCATCGGCAGTATCGACCAGCGGACGGCTTTCACCGAAGGCTTCGGTCACGATCGACGTGTCCGGAACGCCCTTGGTCGCCAGATAGGCCTTCACGGCGTCAGCGCGACGCTGCGAAAGACGGACGTTGTAGTCATCCTTACCCGACTTGTCGGCATGACCGGCAAGCGCGACGCTGGTCTGACCCGTGGCCGCATACTGCTCGGCAGCGCGGTCGAGGATCTGAGCGGCTTCGGCCGTGATCAGCGACTTGTCCCAATCGAAGAAGACCAGGAACGGACCAGGCGTGACAGCAGCCGGCGGGCACGGCGGCAGCGGCGCCGGTGCAGGCGCGGGGGCCGGCGGCGGCGGCGGCGGCGGTGCCGGTTCGAAGAAGTTATACGCCAGCGTCAGCATCAGGCTGTGGCTGCGATAGCGCGTTTCCGTCGACAGGCCGTTCGTCGTGAACGTGTTGACGTTCGGCACGTTGAAGAAACGATACTTCAGGCCGATGTCGACGTGGTCGGTGATCGGCTTGTAGACGCCAGCCAAGACCTGCCAAGCAAAGCCCGTGTCGCTGTCATCGATGAAGGTGTTGCCAAACTTGGCCGTCTGATACTGCGAATGCTGGACACGCGCGATACCGGCGCCACCGCCGATGTAGCCGCCGACGCTCCGATCTTCACCGCCGAAATCGAACAGGCCGTTGGCCATGAACGAAAGCACGCGGGCGTTGCCATCGGCTGCATTGGTGTTCACGCCGATCGGCGGAACAGCGATATTGCCCTGCGAAAGACGGATGGCCGGGATGGCCTGCTCGATCGTCACGACGTCGAGGTTGTTGTCCTTGTAGGCAACTTCGAATTCGGCGCGGAAGAGGCCGAAGTCATAGCCGATGTTGCCGCCGACATCGTAACCGATCTCGTGACGGACGCGAATACCGTCGTTGACGACGGTTCCAGCAGCACCCGGGCGGGTGATGTCGAACAGCTGGTTCTGGACCAGGTTGGCGCCGGCTTCTGCACCGACGTACCACGACTTGTCCCGGGCCAAGGCCGGCCCAGCAAGCGCTGTAGTGGCAAGTGCCACTGCGACAGCAATCTTACGCATTGTCATCCCCTTTCAACTCAGTGTTTCTCTCGAACTGCCGTAACGCTCTAACCCACCACATCGGACAGGTGCAAGAGGCGATTGCGACTGTTTGTGGCGGAAAGGACACAGTTGTAAGGGGAAAATACCGTTGCGGTCGCGCAATCAGCCTAATCGATCAGGCCCTGATTGCGCAAGGCGACCAGCAATGCGGCAATGGTTGCCCGGGCCTCGATGTCGACGATCGTCCCGCCAGCCGGCGCCGCGACCGCCACCGCCGGCGCGGCAAGCAGCCGGCGTCCGGCAATCGAGATCCCTTTCGCCGGCCAATCACCATTCGACCAACTGGTGTCGAAAATGGCGAAGCAGCCTTCATCGATGATCCAGGCGACGCAGCCGCGAACCGGATTCGTGAAAACCCAGCCAAAGCCATCATGGCTGGCCAGTCGCCCTGCCTGCCCGACCCAGCTGCCGTCGGGCCCCGGTCCGACGATATAGGCCGCGTTTGCCACCGGTGCCGCCGGCGGCACCGACAGGCCGCGCGTAACGACCGCCACGTGCAGCAACCGGTCGATCTGCGAAAGCGCCTCGTTGTGCGTCACTTCCTTCTGCGCCTGGCCGGCGCTCAACAATGGAAATGCGTGCCTTGCAGTTTCGGCCATGGGGTCCTCCTTGGTCAGTCGAGCGTGATCGAAGCCGTTGCGAAATCCCCGGGTCCGACGGTTTCGCTCAATTGGGCGATACTGATCGACACCATGCTACCGCCGCCATCGGCGCTACGATCGGCCGCCGAATAGGTGAAGTTCGATTGCATCACCGTAACGGTTCGTGCCGTGCGTCCATCGAGCGCGACGACCACGACATAGGCCTCACCGGCTTCGCCCAGCGGCGCATCGACAAAGTCCGACCAGCCGAATCCGGCGCGGCTGCGGCGGGTCCAGCGCGCCCGAACCTCTCCACCAACATCGAACAGCCGGAGATGGACAGGCGACAGCGGCAGCAAGGCGCGGCCGCCAGCGATTCCCGTGATCGGCGGCGTTGCCAGATCGCCGGCACCGACAGCACGAAAGCGATAGTCGCGGCCGATGGCTTCGATCGGCGGATCAAATGGCAACAATGCCGCGGTATCGAGCAACACAAAGCGTTCGCTCGCGCCATGCCCGGTGATCGCGGCTTCGGTGCCGCGACGCCCGCGCAAAAGCCCCGACAATCGAAAGCGCCCGCCCGGCAGCGCCTCGGCATTGCTGAACTGGATGATTTCGCTGCCCACCAGCGCCAGGTTGCCACCCGCGAGCACCGACACTTCCGAACGCGATTCCAGCCACATCGCCGCCGATAGCAGCATGACTTCGACCGAGGCGTGACGATCCCAAAGGTCGCGCGGCCCCGGCGCCAGTGTCGTTGTCGCCACGCCTTGCGGCACCCCGCCTTCGACAAGGCCGATGGCAGCATAGCTGGCGCCCGCATCGCTGCTCGCCTCGACCAGCGCGCGGCGCCAGCCCGCGGCGGCCCCCGTGCCGGCGATCCACAGCCGCGGCAGGCCGGGCACATCGCCGGGCAATGGCGGCAGATCGAGCACTTCCAGATGCGTCGGTCCGGCGGCCGCATCGTCGAACACCAAGGCCCGCCCACCGTCGCCGGCGACCAGCGGTTGTGTTGACGATTCAAAGCGTTCGACATCGAGCGTCAGGACAAATTGCTCGAACCGCACCTCGCGCACGCGCCACACTGCAGGATCGTCGCCCAGTTGCACCAGGTCGCCGACGGCGATCGCCAGATGCCGCCACGGCAGGCGCACACTTGCTGTCGTCCGGGCGGCGCGGCTGCTCGTCAACAGCATCGCCGCCAACGATTTGGCCTGTTGCGGCGTCATCGCGGCGGCAAAGGATTGCTGGTCGATGCGGCTCGCAACGCCGCGCCGCGCGCGCTGCAGACCGATCTGATAATCGCGGCTGGTATCGTAGAACGCGACCTCCACCGTCGACGCCAGGCCATCACCGCCCGCGCGCTTGAGGCGTTCGCGGGGGCGCTGGTCGGTGGTGGCAGCCGTGTCGCAATCAGCTGCGGCAATCGGGACAACCGCCGTGCCGGTCGCGCGGACGACGATCGGCGTGCCATCCACGACGCTCGCGTTCGCCATGGCGATCAACGGCGCCAGTGCATCGGCCAGGCTGCCGGCGCGCCCGACATGATGCCCCGCAACCACCGGAAACACCCCGGCCGCCACAACGAGGTCGCGCCCGTCGATCGCGCCAAGCCGCGCCAGCGCCGTCGCGGTGATGTCGCTGCCATCCGGGTCGGCCACCACCTCGAACGTCAAATTGGGAATGCGATTGCCATAATCGCCGAGCGGCAGGTCTTCGAACACCGCATAGGCGATGCCGCGATATGCGGGCGTGCCGCCGGCACCCTCGGCAGCGGCAATCAACGGGTCGGCGGCCTGGCCCTCGCCGCCACGATGCAGGCGCATGGTGACCGGTGTCGTGAATACACCGGCGGCGTCACGGATCAGCTTGCCGTCCGCCCAGATGCGTTCGACGCCGACGATCTCGCAGCCCGCCAGCGCCACGGCGAACGATGCCGAATAGCTATAGCTGGTGGTCGCCGGCCCGCGCTTGCCACCGCCGTTGCGCGTGGCGGTTTCGGCGATGCCGCTGGTCCAGATCAGATTGCCGGCGCTGCGCATGCGGCCGGCGATGAACGGGATCGGTTCGCCATAGGCCGCACTCTGAATCGCCAGATTGCCGATGCGGCCGACCTCGCGCGGTTTGCCGCCACCGCCAAGCACCGCCCTGTCGACGGCACCACCCAGGAAGGTGCCGACGAGGCCGCCGAGCGGGCCGCCGAAGATCCGGCCGACGGTGCCCAGAACAAGTGTGGCCATGGCTCAGGCTCCCGGCAGGCGCCAGGCGGCAAGTACCGCCCAGCTGGAATCGATGGGGCCCTCCACAACCCGGCCCAACCCGGCATGGGCCTGCACGACGCCCGCAGGCGTGACGACGGCGAGGTGGCGGTGGCGTGGCGCGGCAGCGATGACCAGGATGTCGCCCGCCGCCGCCGCCGTAACCGGTCGGCAGCCTGCGGCCAGCAGCACGGCTTCAAGGTCATGTGCATGATCGCCGCCCAGTGCATAGGCCGGCAACACCGGCACACCGACCCCGACCGCGCGCGCCGCGACCAACACCACGCCGACGCAATCGAGCCCCAGCCCGGGCGTGCGGCCCTGCGGCCGGAAGCGGGTGCCCACGCACGTCCGCGCCGCGGCGACGATATCGCGCCAGCGCGGCGAAGCTTCGCCGCTGGTGGTTCCTGCCATGTGATCGGTTCCTCAGAGTCCGGGGAAGCGGGTGAGCACATCGCCGCCAGGCACATGCGGTTCGCCGCGGAAATTGGCGCCATTGCCGAACCGGGCGGTACAGGTGGCAAAGCGCTTGTCGCAGCCTTCGGTCAGCGCGATCGCGACGCCCGGCGCAACCAGCAGCGGTTCGTCGAACAGCAGCCGGTCGCCATCGCTGGCGATGATGCGGCGTTCGATACCGGCGCTGGCGCCTGCGAGGATGCGCAACTGCCCTTCGGCAAACAGCCCCGCGCGCGCGCTGTCGACCCCGCTGACAACGACGCTTTCACCATCGCAGGCGACGATGGTCCGGCATTCGCTGCGGCCGCGCATCGCCACGCGGCAGCGCCGGTCGCCCAATTCCGCCCGGCATTCGGGTGAATAGGTTTCGATGCGCGTTACCGCCAGCGCCGCGGTGGGCCCGCGCAACGTCGCGGCAAAACCCGCGTCGGCGCCACTGCCGCTTTCGACCGTGCCGAGCGTGCCGCGTGCCAGCAGTTGCTGCCCGGCATCGGGCACCTGCCAGTCGACCATAAAAAGCCGTACGTCCGCCCCGTCGTAGCGCCCAGCGGCGAGATCGGCTTCGGTGATGGCATCGGCGGTCAACGCACCGGCCACATCCATCGTGTCGATATCAAGCCCGTCGCTGCTGACGACAGCCGAGGGCGCCATGCCGGGAGCACTTTCATAGCGCATGCCGGCGATCAGCAGCGGCCGGTCGTGGGTGGTAAAGCCCAGCGCCACGCCATCCTGGCGCACGATCCGCCAGCACAGCGCCAGGGCGGTCAGGTCGGCGGCGAGACGCGCGCCGAGTGGAGTTTCGGCCATGGCTCAATCCTCCCGCACTTCGACGAGCGGGACCGAGGGCAGTTCGCCGGCGCGCCAGCCGGCGATCGAAACATCGATGCGATCGGTCGCAAAGCGCACCGGCACATCGAAGCGAAAGCCGGCGCTGATCTGCGCGCCCGCCGCCGGCGCCGCGTCGAAATCGATGTTGCCGCCCGCGCCCAGCGTCCAGCCGCCCAGCCGGACGATGCCGTCGACCGCGACCTGCACGCTGTCCGCTACCGGCCGCGTGATGCGGCGAACCTGCGGCGCATCGATGTCGCCATAGCTCTTGACCAGCGGAAAGCGGGTGGTGCCGCCATCGCCGGTGCCGATCGGCTGGTCGGTCGCGCCGACGACGACGCCCGACGCGGCCGAACTGTGGTCGAGCGGATCGGTAAAGCGAAAGCCATGCGCCTGCCCGCGCCGCGCACGGAAAAAGCCGATCAGCGCCGAAAGGTCGGCCTCGGACCGCACCCCGACGCCGGCGTCATAATATTGGCGCGCGTCGCTCCACTGGCTGTTGCGCTGTTCATGGCCCGAGCCGGTAACCACGACTTGCGTCGAAAATTCCGGCCCGCCGGTGGCGCCATAGCCGAGGTTCAAAGGGAACAGCACATCGTGGAAGGCGATCACATCAGTCTCCTCGCCGCTGGCGATCTGAAAGGGGGTGAAGCCAAAGCGCGCCACCTGCGGCCACGCCCAGACAAAGGTTTCGGCAACACCGCGCGCCATCGCGGCCGCCGCTGCCTCGGCAATCGCCGGCCAGTCGCCAGCATCTGTCGCAAAGCCCGCGAAATAGTGCTGGCGCGCCAGCGCATAACCGAGCCGATCCTGCACCACCGCCCGCGCCCGGGCCTGGCCGCCGGCGTCGCCCTGCGTCACGAAATCATAGTCTTCAAGCTGGAGCACAGCGAACGCCGGCGCCGCCCATTGCAATGGCAGGTTAGCGCGGATGAGCTCGGGCGCGGCCGGGTTGAGCACCTGCGGTGCATAGAACAGCAACAGGGTTTCGGTGCCGGGTGCCGCCGCCACAACCGCATCGCGCAGCGCCAGTGTAGCCGTGCCGAGCAGCGCTCCGCACCAGTCGAGCCAGTCGCGCTGCGCCGCCGTAGTGACGTTGCGGACATCAGGGATCGCCGGCGGCGCCCGCCCCGTATCGGCGGAATAGCGCGCGACCGTCGCCGCATCATAAAGACATGGCGCATGGTCGGGCCCGACCCACCACCAGGGCTCGCCGATCTGGAAGCGCGGCGCAGCCCCGGCCGCGACGGCGAGATCGACGAACGCCACCGCCACCGCCTGCAGCCACGCCATCGCCGCCGCACTGGCCGGTGACAACAGCGTCGACGGCGGCGCATAGCCGGTCGCCGCGCGCATCCCCGCCCCGGTCCGTTGCGCCCAGGCTTCCGGACAATGCTGGTCGAGCAGTTCGAACGACAGCGACACGATCGGCGCAAAGCCCAGCGCCACGGCACGGCCCACGAAATCGGCATGCCAGGCGCGCGCCGACGCGCACAGCGGCACCGCCGGATCGGCAAGCCACGCTGCCTCGCCGGCATCCCAGCGCAGGCCGGGAAAATGGCTCATCCCGACATAATGCACCAGCGCGCCACGATAGCCGAGCGCCAGCATCGCCTCGATCAGCCGTTCAGGCGTCTGGTTGTAGCTGTCGTCGTAACCGCTGCAGATCCGCAGATCATGCGGCGGCACAAAGGCGTCGCCGGCGCGCAGCATCGATCCCGGGCCGTCACAGCGGATGTCGCTTACCAGCACTCGCCCCGAAGTCGGCGATGCCAGCGGTGCGTCGCTCGCCGCATAGCCCGGCGCCACCAGCGAGACGAACAACCGGTCGATATCGCCCGCCCATACCGGGTCGGCCTCGGCCGGAAGCAGGAAGCCGCCGGCCAGCGCATCGAAGTCGAGGGTAACGACGGCGTCCGCCGGGCTGCCCTCGGCATAGTTCCACAGCCGCACATACCAGCTGCGCGCGGCGCCATCGGCGTCGCGGCCCTCGATGGTCAGCACCGCGCCGTTGACGGCATCGAGCGGCATCACCGCGCCCGACGCCTGCCAGCGGAATGACAGAATTGTGCCGCGATAATCACGCGACGTTTCCAGCGCCAGCAGCGGATGGCTCCAGCGGTCGGCCGATTCCCAGATCAGCCCGGCAAGATCGCTGCGGCGCCGAAAATCGAGATCGACCGCCAGCGCATCGGCGCCCACCGTCGTCACCGCCGCCATCATCGGCCGCGGGAAATCGACCGTCCAATAGCGCGGATCGAAACGCTTTACCCAGCGCTGGCGCTGCTGGTCGGCGGCGGTGGCGAGCCAGTGACGCATCATGCGTCCCTCGCCAGCGCCTGGCGCACGGCGCGCGCGACCTGGGCGCCGGTCTGCCGCATCACCGCCGGCGACGCCTCGCGCGGGGCCGCGACATTGACGGTGACATTGATGGCACCGCGCGACGCTGACGATTCGATCCGCCCCGATCCTGTCGGCACAAAAAGTTCCGGCCCGCGTTCGCCGACCATGTAGGGCCGGCCGCCGGTCACCGGGCCGCCGGTCGCCCGTCCCGGCAGGCCGAACAGGCTGCCGATCCCGGCCGCCAACGTGCCCAGCACACCGCCGCCGCCGCCGCCGAACAGCGCGCCGAGATCGGTCCGCAACGCCCCGGCCGCGATATCGGCGAGCGCCGTCAGCGCGACGCGGCGCAGATCCTCGAAGCCGAACTTGCCGGTGATCGCGGCCCGCGCCAGCGCGCGTTCGATGCTGCCACCAGCGCGTTCGGCCCCCTGTGCCAGCGGGCCGTCGAGTTCACGCCGCATGTCGCCGACGCCGGCGAGGAAGCCGCTGGTATCGGCGCGCACGGCGATTACCAGCGTATCGAGGTCGGTCGCATCACCGGTCATCGGGAAAAGCCTCCATCAACGCGGACAGCAAGGTTGCATCGGCGGGGTCGCCGGATGCGGGCGCATCGAGGCCGAGCGCCGTGCGCAGGTCGGCCGGCGTCGCCGCCCAGAAATCATCGGGGCGCCAGCCTAGCAGCGCCGCCGCCACGCGCGCCGCGGCCCGCGCCGCCGTGGCAAACGTCATCGCCCGGCCAGCACCTGGCCGAGCAGCACGCGCAGCGCCGGCGTGGCCGACGCAAGGCCGCCGGCGACCAGGCTTTCCGAAAACGCCGCGCGGGTCAGCGTTGCCGGTACCGGGTCGAGACAATGCCAGAACAGCCCCGCCAGTTCGGCGAGCGTCAGCCCGCCGCCGGCGGTGCGTTCGACGAGCGCGAAAAGCGGCCCCAGCTCGGTCTCCGCTGCGACCAGCGCCGCAAAGGTCGGGCGCAGCCGCAGCGTTGCACCGCCGATGGTCAGTTCGGCCTCGCCGCGCACGGGATTTGCCGTCACGCCGCCACCACGGCGCCCGAGCTTTCCAGCGCCAGCGTGTAGGTGCGTTCGCCGTTGAAATCGCCGGCATAATCGAGCCGAGTGATCAGGAAGCGCCCGGTCACCGTCTCGCCGCTTTCAAAGCTGACGCGGTAATCGTCGACATTGCCGGCCAGCGCATTGGCCTTGACCTGCGCCTCCGCCGCCGACCCGGTGAACACGCCCGAGCCGCTGAGCGAGACCGAGCGCACCCCGGCCCCCGACAGCAATTCGCGCCAGCCGCCCGAGCCCTGGTTGGTGACAACCACCGTTTCGGCATTCACCGTCATTTGCGTCGTGCGCAGCCCGGCGACTGTCGTGAACAGCGGCGGCGCCGCGCCATTGCCGATCTTCAACAGGAAGGCGCTGCCCTTTTCCATGGCCATGATGAACCCTTTCGGTTAGGTGTTTCAGATCGCGACGGAGCGAATGCGAAATTCGACGATGCCCTGCGACCAGCCTTCGGGGTCGGTCAGCGTGAGGCTGCGTAGAAGGCTTGCCGATACGATACGGTGGCCGTCGCGGGCCCCGCCGATGGCCGCCAGCCGCGTTTCGACGGCGCCGAGGATCAGCTTCAGCGGCGCCGCTGCGGGACCATCGGCCCACAGGCTCACGCCGATCCGGTGTTCATGCCCGGTCTCCGTCTTGGTGCTCCAGTCGGTGACGAGATCGGGGCCGATAACCAGATAGGGCGATACCGCATCGACCGGCGGGCCATCATGGACACCCGTGATACCGGGAACATCGGCAAGCGCCGCCGCCACCAGCCGCTGCACCGCGAGGCTCGCACTCATCTCGTGTCTCCCTTGCCGATGCCGATCAGCCGCGCATCAGGCGGCCGCCGCCGGCTGCCGAAGGCGCGCGCCCGCAGCCCAGGCGCCTGAAGCCGGACTGCGTCGCCTTCAGCGCTGATCGCGATTTCGGGAAAGGCCGCTGCCAGCTCCGTGGCCAGCGACGCACTGCGCTCCGCCACACGCACTGCGCCGCGCCGCATGGCGACCGCTGCGACGCCCTGCCAAAGCCGCGCCGTCATGCCGACCGCGCTTCGCAGCGAAGCCGGATCCGGTCGGGCTGGCGCGGGTCGTTTTCGACCGCCAGCACCGCGAGAATGTCGCCGTTCCAGATCAGCCGCGAGGTCAGCGTCACCGCCGCCGGCGCGCGCAGCGTCACCAGCCAGCGCCGCCGCGACCGCCGCGCCTCGCCGCCGATACCGCCCCCGACACCGCCACCCCCACCACCATCGGGCACGATCGCTGCATAGGCCGGCCCCACTGCCTGCCAATGGCCGGCGCCGGCGCCGGCGTCGTCGCGTGCCGCCACCCAGGATTCGATTGCGACGCGCGCGTTGAGCGTGCCCGCCAGTTCATCTGCCATCTCGATTGCCCTCAGTTGAGCCGCATCCGCCGCCACGGCCGCCACATCGCGGTCACCGCGGCTGGTGGCGGGCCGGCATCGGCCGCGTCACGATGGGTGAACAGGTGAACGACAAGCCGCACGATGCCCTGGCGCAGCGGCTCCGGAATGCTATTCCAGTCGGCACCGAGCCCGGCGCTGAACTGCACGACCGGCTGGTCGGCAGCGCCGGCCGTCAGCCGGATCCAGCCGTTGCCCGCCGCATCGATATCGGTCTCGTAACTGTCCGGCGTCAGCGGGCCGGCGCCGGTTTCGACCGCGACGAATGCCACCACCGGCTGCGCCGTGATGCGCTGCCAGCCGCCGCTGCCATGCAGCCGCTGCTGGCCATCGCGCGTGATCAGCCACTGGCCGGTAAACGCCTCGCACAGCGCCATCGCTGTCCGGATGAAGCCGGCGATGCTGGCATCTTCGTCATCGCGGTCGAGCCGCAGTTGGGCCTTGCATTCGGCAAGGCTGACCGCCATCGGGCCGAGCGCTGGATTTTCCACCGGCATCACCTGTCCTCCACGCGCAAGATCAGCACGCGTTCATCGGCGTTGTTGTCGGAAAATGTCACCCGATTGGTAACGTGATAGACGGTGCCGGCTTGCCCGCCCGACAGGATCGCGATGGCCCGGCCACCCTCGACCCGAGTCTCGGCGATGCTCACCGCGCCGCTGCCGCCGGGTTCGACGCTCCAGGTCGATTCCGCAATCGTTGCGCCGGCCAGGTAACCCGCCGACCAATCCACGGCGTAGTCGACCAGCGCGCCGGAATCCTTGAGGAATATCGCCACAAGCCTGCCTTTCAGCAACGCCCTGCCGCTGTCGCCAGCGGCAGGCAGGGTTGGAAATTGGCCTGGCGATCAGGCCGGTGCGCCGATCTCGACGCTCCAGCCGGCGATGCTGACGGTGCCGCCGGCGGCGAGCGCCTGCGCCGGGCAGGTCGTCACATAGAGCAGCCGCGATGTGGCCGAATCGAGCAGCGCAACATGGTCGGCGGTGCCGGCGGCAATCACCGCGAGGCTCGACTTGGCGGCGATGCTGACCTTGCGGCCCGAAATGTCGCCGGCAGCCAGCGTGAAATCGCCGGCCGTCAACGGCGCTTCGGCCAGCCGCCCGGTATCGGCGGCGGCATAGCTCGCGGGCTGGCCGTTGAGCGCGACCATGCGTGTCGCCGCGCGCACGATATTGAGGCTGCCATCGAGGACATCCGGATTTGCAAACTTCGCCATGATCGAGTCTCCTAGTTGAAATGCACCACGATGGTTCGTTGGTCGGCGCCGATACGCAGCGTCCTGATGGCGCCGGGAATGCCCGACGGCACCAGCAACGCCGCCGGGGAGTCACCGAATGCAATCGCGCCGCCGGCGGGCAGCAGGCTGGCACCATTGGTCACTGTCGGCGCTGTGTTGCCCGCCAGCGATACGCCGGCATCGGGCTGCAACTGCCCCGACCAGCCGATCAGCGAGGCCAGCACGCGGCCGACATGGCGCGACGATAGCGGCCCGATCAGGCCGGCCCAGCCGATGCTGGTGGCCTGGCCGTGGCCGGCATGACGGCCGCCCGGCGGTGCCAGCGCGACCGGCCCGGCGGTGGCGCCCTGATAGGCGCCGGCCGCTCCGCCGGGGGTGCGCACCGCATTGGCAAAGTCGCGGTCGCTGCTGCCCTTCAGCACCAGCCCGAGCAGCGGCGAGCCGCTGGCTGGCGTGTAATCGCCGCCACCGCCGCCGGGGCCATATGCCGACCGGTCGTTGACGAACCAGCTGCTGGCATGAACGCTGCGGTCCGATCGCAGGCCGTAATATTCGAGCGGAAACGAGCGGTCGGCGCCGCCTTCGTAATTGCCCTCGTGCCCGACGCCGTAAATATAGGACCAGGCCTCGACCATGTGCGGGCGATAGCCGTTGCCGCGCAGCGCCGCGGTCGTCGTATCGTTGAAGGCGTCGTGCTTGGTCGGCTGCCAGCTGATGTAATTGTTGGCCGACCGGTTGACCTGCGCCTGGTTGAGCAGGCTGTTGGTTTCGGCGAGCGTTGCCGGCAACGGATCGGAGTAAAAGCTGTTGTTGCGGTCGCCGACGAAGCTGTTGCCCTCGATGATGTTGTAACTCATCGTCAGGCTGTCATCCTCGCCGCAGGCAAGGAACGGTGCGTCACCGGTCGGGCCGATTTTTTCAAAGACATTGTTGAGCCAGGCCATGCGCCGCAACGATTTGTTTGGCGTGCCGGCGGCGGCGGCGCTGGCCGACGGGTTGGTCAGCAAGCCGCGACCTCGCAGGAACCGGAAATCGCAGAATGCGACGATATTGTCCTCGACCGTCGCCGGCACGGGTGCGTTGGAATTGATCGCCGTCATGGCATTTTCGGCAACGCTGGTAGCAATCGTGCCGTCTTCTTCCGCACTGATGAAGCGCTGGCGGACGATCACCGGGCAGGCGATCTGGCGGCTGCTGGCGCAGTTGCGCATCAGGCCCGAGGCATAGGGCCGCCAGCCGGTCTGGCTGACCCGCACCCGCGTCAGATGCTGGAACGTGCCACTCATCGGCAGCGTGGTGCTCGCCGTCTGGCCGCTGCGGCCGCGCACCTCGACATTGTCGAGCCACCATGCGGCGCCGGGCGTCGCGGTGAACCAGAACGCCCCGATTTCGAACGTCAGGTTGGCGAGGCTGCATTTGCCGACATCGCTGAAGCGGATCCCGGTGGCGCCCGCCGTCCGCATGATGCAGTTGGCGCGCGGGTTGCTGTCATTCGGGTCGCCGATGATGCGCAGCGGCACGTCATTGGTCTTCAACCCCAGCGTCACCGTGCTCGATGTCAGCGGCAGGTGGACGCCGGGCGCCAGCACGATGGTCACCGTGTCGGCGCAGCGCGTCACCGCGGCCTGGCCATTGGCGGCGAGCAAGGTCAGATTGGCATTGTAGATCGCCTGGATGGCAACCTGGATATTGGGCGCCTTTTCGGCCAGTGGCGCGGCAGCGGCAGCGGCAAGGCTGGTTTTGAGCACCACCGCCGCGGTCGCCGCCGTGGAGGCCGGATCGACATAGACAAAGCGGCCGGCATAGCGGCTGCCGACCGGATCATAGGCCATGACAAACGGCACTTCGGCGCTATTGACCAGCCCGGCCGTCGCCAGCCCGGCCAGCGATCGCATGCCGGCCGGATCGGTGCTGCGCATCGCGCCGAGCCAGGGGTAGACCTCGGCATCGCAGCGCAGCATCCCCGCCGTCAGCGCAGTTGCCGTCGCCGGGTCGATGGTCACCGAATAACAGCGCAAATTGTCGCCATAATCATTGTCGGTGGCGAGCGCATCGGCCCACACGGTTTTCGTCGTCGTGCCGTCGGTGGCCGTGAATTTCACCGCCGCCACCGCATCGAAACCGACCGGGTGATGCGACGCCACCAGCAGCGACAGGCGGAACTGGCCGGTGGCAACCTGATATTGCGGCCGCACCCAGCGCATGATCGGGATCGGCGCGGCGATCGTGCTGGCATTGGTGACGGCGATACCGCTCGCCGCCGCCTCGCCGCTGCGCCAGCCGGACAGCACCGCCAGCGTCAGGCCGGTGTC